>CALGEE010000313.1 GCA_937881525.1 uncultured Sphingomonadales bacterium
TGATCAATGTGGCTTTGGCCTGTGGCTTTGCCTCGCCCTCACATTTTTCGAAATGTTACCGAGCTCATTATGATACTACCCCTTACCGCGAACGCGGCGCGCAATCGTCGCGGTTATCACATTAATTCAGCCAGTTGAGCCCATAAACTGTGTTTTAGTATTTTTTATCATTTGCCCAACTTTCAAAAGTATATGAAGTTTCATAATATCGAGGAAAATGGACTTTGTGTGTATGAAAAAATATCAAAGTCCAGGGAGCGTGTCCGGTTCACCGCACACAGATGCGCCTAAATGGCCAAATCCCTAGAAGCAAAATGCCGGGACACTGGGCCCCGGCATTTATTTTTTGCGCTATTGACAGACTTACTTAATTAATGTCGCCGCCCAAGCACCATCTACAACAGAGCTCATACTGAACAGGCCAGCAACGTCGCCGTTTTCATCGAAGTCTTGGTTTCCAGCTGCCCCTTCATAGTTGATGTCGCCACCCTTTGCGAGAATACCTTTGGCCTTTTCCCATTCACCTGGAAGGATAACTTCGCCTGGTGCGCTTGCAATTTCACGAAGTGCTGCTGCAATGCCTTCACGGTCAGCGGAGCCCGCTTTTTCGATTGCCAAAGCTATCATGAATGTCGCGTCATATGCGTTTGGAACGAATGGATCAGACGCAGGGACGCCCGCCGCATCCGCGATGGCTTTCCATGCTCCAAAGGCTTTTGTTGTTGGATCAGACGCAGAAGTTGTGAACGTGGTTGTACCCAAGTTCTCTGAACCTATCTGATCAATCACTTCATCAGACAACATGCCGTCTGCACCGATGAATGTTGTGAACGCAGATGTTTCTAAAGCGTTCCGCATCAATGTAATACCGCCAGAACCATAGTAAGCAAAAAGTGCGAGATTGTCAGATGTCGCGCCCAAGGTTGCAACTTCGGAGCGGTAGGAAGCTTTGCTTGGCTCGTGTGCCTCGTTGGCTGTAACCGTGCCGCCAGCAGCTGTAAATGCCTCAGAAAAAACGCCGGCGATCGCAACGTTATAGTCGTCGTTCGCATAAGAAACAGCAACATCAGTGATGCCTTTAGCAATCGCAAGGTTTGCTAATGCAACACCTTGGTAAGCGTCAGAGGCAGCAGTACGGAATACAAGGTCTGTGCCATTCTCCATGTTTGTGATCGCAGGTGATGAGGCTGAAACAGATAACGTCACAACACCGGCTGGAATTGAAACTGACTCAGCTTGCGCAATCGCAGCACCTGAACACACAGGACCAACAATAGCAGCAACAGAGCTAACGTTGATCAACTTGGTCACAGCATCTACTGCCGCAACAGGATCACAAGCGGAATCCGCACGAATGACGTTGTACGCTTCTCCACCAGAAAACATGCCGCCTTGATCGTTAATGTTCTGTGCAGCCAGATCAACTGCCTGCGCCATTGGGGCAACAAGATCAGGGATAGGGCCCGTCAAAGCCATTGGATTGCCAATGTTGACGTCAGCAACAGCAGTTGTTGCTAACATCCCTAGCAGTGTGTTCGCGAATAGTATTTTTTTCATGTTTAGTCTCCCAGTTCCCGCGAGTTATCTATTTGACCGAGGCGAAGCGGGTCTCACCTCTGGCAGTATCCCTGCAGGGTACTTTTGTAACACTACCTGCATCAGAATTCCAATTAGCATCATCCGCAAAAATCCGGCGCGTGTCGCGAGTAACCCTGTATCAAAAGTCTGGAACACATAACCGGCCAAGTCAATAATACCACTTATCATCAATTCGCTTGCAGACCAGATGGTCCAGATAAGGAAAGCCCCCAGCATTGCACCACGATTATTACCCGACCCACCAAGAATTAACATCACCCAAACAAGGAACGTGACCTTCGCAGGATCAAATGTATTCGTCGGTTCTATCAGGCGCAAATGCTGAGCAAACAGTGCTCCTGCGAACCCCATGATCGCTGCCCCAATCACAAACGCTTCGACGCGGCGCGCAGTTACGTTCTTACCAGCCGCACGCGCTGCCGGTTCGTTTTCACGGATAGCAGTCATCATACGCCCCCAAGGCGAGATGCGCGCGCGCTCTAACATGCGATAGATGACGTACATGCAGAAGAGAACGGTCGCAGCAAAACATGGCTGCCACCACCAATGAGGGAGTGCGTCAAAGAATACGGCCCAGCCGTCTGGAGTGTTGAACCAACTCATTGGCCAACTTGAATAGAACCGTTCTTCTGAGAAATGTTCCCAAGCGCGCGGGATCTTGTTGATGCCACGCGGGCCATTGGTGACTTCGGTTTCGTTCTTCAGGATCAGCTTGATGATTTCAGCAATCCCGATAGTCGCAATCGCGAGATAATCCGATCGTAAACGTATGCATATCAGACCGATCACACCCGCAATCACGGCAGAGGCGACCATCGCTACGAACATCCCAACCGGTAAAGGTAGATCCAAACCAC
>CALGEE010000314.1 GCA_937881525.1 uncultured Sphingomonadales bacterium
AGCGCAATCACCATACCCGCAAGCAGGCTTTCGCCAAATTGCGCTTTGCGGATCTGGCTCAGCACTTCCCAGCCGATATCCGACGTGCCGCCGATGATCGACGCGATGATCACCATGCTGAGCGAAGCCATTGTGGCCTGATTGACCCCTAACAGTATCTGTTTCAACGATGAGGGCACGCGTACCTGCCAGAACAATTGGCGCGGCGTGGCACCGGACATCAGGCCGCTTTCTATCACTTCGGGCGACACCCCACGCAAGCCGACGATCGTATTACGCACCATAGGCGGAAAGGAATAAAGCACAGAAGCGATCAACCCGACCACGGTGCCAAAGCCGAACAGCATAAGAATGGGCAGCAGATAGGCGAAGGATGGAACGGTTTGCAGCACGTCCAGCATCGGCATGATGACCCGTGCGGCCCGGTCCGAAAAGAACCCCCAGACACCAAAGGCGAACCCCACAAGAATGGCGAGCGGCACAGAGATGGCAACCAGCGACAGCGTATTCATGCTCTCGCTCCAGTAGCCGATCACCAGCATGTAGAGCATGGAAAACAACGTAAAGGCCGCCAGTTTCCACCCCGATGCCGCCCATGCCACGGAGCAAAACAGGAACGTTGTCACCGACCAGGGCAGCATATTAAGGATAAAACGAACTGCCTTGATCGGCCATTCCAACGCCCATGAGATTCCTAGAAAGAACCAGCCAAAGTAATCGACGATCCAATCCATGACCGCGTTCAGCCAGTCAGACAGCGGAAGGATCAGATCCTTAGGATATTCGGCCATCCATACCCATTCGCCCTGAAGGGCAATGCACACAAGCGTGACGGCGATAACACCCAGCCAATGCAGGCTATTGCGATCAGTTTTCAAGGGCATTGGTCTACCCCTCTTGCACAGGCGTTTCGACACAGCCACAGCCTGCCAGCGCAGTGACCAGACCGCGCGCTGTGGCGGTACCCAGAATTGAGCCATCACTGGCCTCGACAATCACGCCATTCTCGCCTTGTGACAGCTTTGACAACAGCGCTTCGACAAGGGTACCTTCAGAAACCCGTTCCATGTCAGCCACTTGCTTGGCCCCGTCTTCCATGATGTCTTCAGCGCGCAGGATACTTTCCCAAGGGACATCCTGCGTAAATTCGCGCACGTAATCATCGGCAGGGTTCAGGATCAGATCAACGGGGCGCCCGATTTGAACAACCGCCCCATCGCGCATTATTGCCATGCGGTCGGCAATGCGCAGGGCCTCCTGAAAATCGTGGGTGATAAAGACGATGGATTTGTGCAGTTTGGACTGAATGCGCAAGAACTCATCCTGCATCTGCTTGCGGATCAGCGGGTCAAGTGCTGAGAAGGGTTCGTCCAGCAACCACACATCCGGCTCTACCGCCAATGATCGCGCAATACCGACACGCTGTTGCTGCCCGCCGGACAGTTCTTTTGGGAAGTTGTTTTCACGCCCTTCCAGCCCAACCAGTTCAATCACGCGCTTGGCTTGTTCGTATCGCTCTGCTTCTCCAACACCCTGTAGTTTCAATGGAAAAGCGATATTATCGATCACGTTGAGATGCGGCATCAATCCGAAACTTTGGAAAACCATCCCCATCTTGTGACGGCGAATGTCGATCAATTCAGCATCTGTTTTCTTCAGCAGATCCTCGCCATCCAGCAGGATTTCCCCAGCCGTTGGTTCAACCAGCCGCGACAGACACCGAACAATAGTGGACTTGCCAGAGCCGGAAAGCCCCATGATCACAAATATTTCGCCGGTATGGACGTCAAAACTCACATCCGCATTGGCAACGATGTGGCCGGCATCGCGCACGGTGTCCGCAAGATTGCTTGGATCTGCGACATCCCCTTGCCCATCCTCAAAAAACTGATTGGGCTGAGCACCATAGACTTTCCAGACGTTGCGGCACGACATCTTAACGTCACTATGGTCATTGGTCGGGGTCTTCATGTGGTGCTCCGGATCAAAAAGGGACGTTGCGCCTGCCCGATGAGGACCAAGCCGCAGTTGATGAAACCCACGCGGGCTTGATCACATCTGTTAGAGATTATCGTGTTGGGGTACGGGGCGGAAAGCCGGGCAATCCGCCCCAATGATGCTGAGGGTATCATCAACAGGGTTATTGCATTGCTGTGTCGATCCAGCCCTGCCATGTGGTTTCGTTATTGACGAGCCACTCAGCGGCGACCTCTGTTACGTCGCGGCCTTCATTATCCACGGCCAAAATCGCCGCATTTTCGTCAGCATTTGTAAGGGTCATTGCCGACAGCATCGCAAAGGCTGCAGGCCATTTTTCTTCAAAGCCGCTCCAGGCTACTTTGTTGACCGTTGCTTGTGCGAAGCCGCAAGCAGTGTCGCGCTCTTGTGTTTCCTCACTGCACTCACCGTCGATCTGGTTCCATTCGACCCAGTTGAAATCATGTGCGGCAAAAATCCAATGGGGCTGCCACATCATCATCAGGATCGGATCTTCAGCTGCCAATGCTGAGGTCAGTTCGGCCACCATAGC
>CALGEE010000315.1 GCA_937881525.1 uncultured Sphingomonadales bacterium
GAGAATGATGTTGCCAGAGCAATCGGTCCGCCTTTATTCTGCGCGCCCAAAAAATATCGCCTGACTGCAGATCAATTTATCAGCGAATTCAGTCGTATTCCCAAAGAACGCAGACAAATACAATCGGTTCGCGATGCGTGGCGCGAAATAGTCATCCGCCGTTTTCCCTGCTAACTTAACCGCAATAGGGATGGGCCGCCACCCCGCCAGAAAAACAGCACCGCACATATGAAACCTATATCGGTATATACGCTGAGCTTTTTGTATGGCCGCTCGTTTTTAGCGCCAACCTAGAAAGCCAAAAAAAAGGCCCGGGCAAGCCAGGCCTTCTTTTCAAATAGATTTAAATGCAAATTACCGATCGTAATCGCGCTGCATACCTGCACCGCGCGCCGGGGCTGCAGCCGTAAGGCGAAGTGCTTCGGCAGACAGGCTGATCGAGCCAACAGCATCTGCTTCTTCGTCCTCATCCACTTGGACCTTCTGCAGCGACTGCACGAGGCCTTCCTTCAACTGGTCGGGACGGACAGTCTCCTCGGCGATTTCACGCAAGGCTACGACTGGATTTTTATCCCGGTCGCGGTCAACGGTCAGTTCAGCGCCACCAGAGATTTCGCGCGCACGTTCGGCGGCAAGTAATACAAGGTCAAACCGGTTGGTGATCTTGTCGATGCAATCTTCAACAGTAACGCGTGCCATCTTTGCTCCTGATTCTTCGTAAATTTGGGGAAGTTGCCCGCGCCTAGAGATAACTGGCCAAAATGTCAATGAAAAGGGCGGGTCGCTTGCGGCATGCTGCGCAAAGCAGTAACATGGGCATATGACAGTGCAATCAGGCAGGCCCGACTTTCCCGGAACGCACTTTCACATTGCGGGCGACGATTTGCATGTGGTTCATTTGCCGCAAGATAGGCTGGGCGCAATATTGGGGCTCATCGCCCGCGCTAAAAAATCTATCCAGATGTTTTTCTATATGTTTGGCGATGATGCCACTGGCCGTGAGGTGCGTGACGCGTTGGTGGCCGCCGCAAATGATGGGGTGCACGTCCAGCTGATCATCGACAGTTTCGGATCGGGGAATGTAAGCGACCGTTTCTTCGATGCATTGGTTGAAGCCGGCGGCTGCTATCACTGCTTTAGTGCGCGTAAAGGGCTTGGCTACATCATCCGTAACCACCAGAAAATCTTGATCGCTGACAGAGCACATGCGCTGGTTGGCGGCTTCAACATTACAGACGATTATTTTGGTCGGGCCGGGGACAATAGCTGGGAAGATCTCGGCATAATCGTATCGGGGGGCCAAGCGCAGAAACTGAGCGATTATTTCGAAGATTTGGCGCGTGCCTCCAACAATGGGAAAGTACGATACCGCAGCATCCGCAATATCATCCACCAATGGCGTCCCGGCATCGGCCAAGTACAATGGCTTTTGGGTGGGCCGACAAACCGCATTTCGCCTTGGGCGATTACGTTCAAACGGTCGCTTGAGGCTGGCAAAAGATTCGACATTGTGTCGGCCTATTTTTCGCCGTCACAAACCATATTACGACGCCTTGCCAAGGCAGCCAAACACAATAAAGGGTCGCGTCTTGTCGTGGCGGGAAAGACCGACAATAATGCGACGATAGCGGCTGCACGCTCGCTGTATCGCTACCTGATGCGGCGAAAGACCCGGATATTCGAATTTCAATCGCGCCCGCTCCACATGAAGCTAATGGTCATTGATGACACTGTCTATATCGGTTCGGCCAATTTGGACGTCCGCAGCATGTTCATCAATCTAGAAATCATGGTGCGCATCAAAGACGCAGGCCTTGCGCTGCATATGCGCAAGTTAATTGACGAGCTGGTCACGCAATCAGAAGAACAAACGCGGATATTGTTGAAAGCACGGGACAGTTATTGGAGCAGGTTTAAGGCTGCTCTCGCCTATTTCCTGGTCAATTCGGTAGACTATACGATTGGCCGGCGGATCACATTCGGGCTAATCCGCAACAGATAATCACTCTTTCCAGCCCCAGAAAAGGTGGCAGGGCAGAATATTCCAAAGCTCAAAACCCTTGTCAATTTTGGCGAAATGCGGTGCCATGAAGTCGCGGGCGCGGGCACGGAATTGATAAACCAAGAACGCACCGCCCGGCCGTATGGCCTTCGCCGTTTCTGCTGCGATCACCGGGCCAAGATTGTTCGGCAGCGTCGAAAACGGCAGGCCTGACAATATGTAATCGGCGTGCGCGAAACCGAAACTTTGAATAATCTCATTCACATCGGCGGCGGACCCGTGCACCGCAATGAAGCGGCTGTCGCGGATGGTGTGGCGCAAATATGCAATAAAATCTTCGTTTAGGTCGATGACCAATAGGGTCGCATCCGGTCGTATCCGGTCCAACACAGGTTGGCAGAATGTGCCGATACCTGGACCATATTCCACAAACAATTTGGTATGGTCCCAATCAACAGGCGCGAGCATCTTTTTTACCGTCAGCGACGACGATGGTATGATCGATCCGACCATCACCGGATGTTTGATAAACCCTTTAAAGAAAATACCCCATGGACCAAAAAAGCGGTTGGTGCGGTTCTTAATGCGGTCGAGCATTGTCGTTTTAGTCAAGCTCGAGGATGTCATATGGTGGGTCCGGGGGAGGTTGTCACGAAACTGACATACGCGTAAAATGATGCCACGCATACAACTGCGTAAAGCAACTATCTGTTCCACCCAGCTTGCATTGCATGACATATCAGTCCTATGCCGCCGTCATGGCAAAGCTAAGCTGTGGCATCATATCGGTTATTTTTGTGGCACAGCGCACCGGGCTGGACGCCGACGGTTATGCGCGCGCCGCAACAATGATGAATGAACTAGCCACGCAGCAAGTGGGCTATGTGGGCATGGATACGGTGCGCGGATCAGATGGACTTGGCATAACCATAAGCTATTGGATGGACGAAACGAGTGCGAGCGCATGGCGCGACCATCCAGAGCATGCCGCGATCCGCGATGCCGGTCGCGACCGTTGGTATAGTGATTACAGCCTGCACGTGGCTCAAGTTACGCGCAGCTACGATTGGAAAAAGGCATGAGTACAGTTCCAGCAATCCCTAACAGCCGCGTCGTCGTGCTGTTCCTCGTTATGCTTGTCGCTACGGCGGGTAACACCGCCATGCAATCTGCACTCCCCGCCATCGCCAGTGAGTTGGACATGCCCGATGTATGGGTCAGTCTAGCGTTCAGCTGGTCGGCTCTGTTATGGGTCATAACGGCACCGAAATGGGCGCGCCTATCGGACCGCCGGGGCCGCAAGCAATTGATGAGCATTGGCATCATCGGCTTCGTCGCCTCAATGGGCATGTGCGGACTGGTGTTGTGGCTTGGTCTTGCCGGAGTGATCGGGCCAGTTGTTACCTTCATTCTCTTTGCGTTATTACGAAGCCTATACGGCGGCTTTGGCTCCGCTGCGCCCCCCGCAGTGCAGGCTTATGTTGCCGCACGAACAGAGCGTGCAGAGCGCACCAAGGCCTTGTCGATGCTTGCATCGTCCTTTGGTGTGGGCACCGTCATTGGGCCTGCCACAGCGCATTATTTTCTCTTCCCGCCCTTTGGGCTTGCCGGGCCGCTGATTGTGTTCGCGGCTTTTGGGATCGGTGTATTGATCGCTTTGCATGTTCAACTGCCGAACGATACGCCGCGGTTTGAAGCACGTGGGGATATCGCAGACTATCCCAGCTCGGCATCGATTAATGCGCCGGATGCCGAAGATGTTAAAGGGGAGGCCTTGGGAACACCATCGCACGTTAAAGAGGTCCGATTGCCCTGGCGCGACGGCAGAATGGCGCCTTGGCTTATTGCCGGGCTCGTTGGGGGCCATGCGCAGGCCATCATGCTTGGTGTTGTCGGTTTTCTCGTGCGCGATCGTCTTGGCCTGCATGACCGGCCATGGGAGGCAGTGCAAGCCAGCGGGTCAGTTATGCTGATAGGTGCAATGGCAACCCTGCTGGCGCAATGGGGTCTCATCCCTATGTTGTCCCTTGCTGCGCGAAGCTCAGTATTACTGGGCGCTATACTTGCGCTGGTTGGCACTGTTTTGACGGGGATTAGCCAAGACTTTTATAGCATCAGCACAGGCTTTGCGATTGCCTCCCTTGGCTTCGGGCTGTTCCGTCCGGGCTTTACCGCCGGGGCTTCCTTAGCCGTGCGACGGTATGAGCAAGGCGATGTCGCTGGCAAAATTGCCTCGATAAACGGCGCAGCCTATATATTCGCGCCAGCGGTCGGGGTTGCATTGTTCAATTATTGGGAACCGGCGACATTCATCCTGATCTCGGCATCTTTGCTATTCTTGATCATTTGGGGACGGAGGGCGTTGGTCATGCCTGGTATTTAGATATCAAAGTTTAAATCGGGCACCGGCCTTATTATTCTGATGGGGGCAAGGCCCACACCCTGGGTCTGACCTGCAGCGGGCTTTGGAAGCTAGTGCGAAGATTAGGGCTTACCTCCCAGAATTTGGACAAAAAAAGGGCC
>CALGEE010000316.1 GCA_937881525.1 uncultured Sphingomonadales bacterium
TGGCGTCGTGCTGGTATGGCTGTGGCAATACCTCACTGCCCAACCCTTCCACCATCCGCATCGCCCTGTCGCCTCAGGGCCAGGTGGTCCTGCATCAGGGGGCAACGGATATCGGCCAAGGGTCGAACACCGTGATCGCCCAGATCGCGGCCGAGGCGCTGGGCCTGCCTTTGGACCAGATCACGCTGATTGGGCCAGATACCGCCCTGACCCCGGATGCTGGCAAAACCTCGGCCAGTCGGCAGACCTTTGTGTCGGGCCGCGCAGCAAAGGCGGCGGCGGAAAGCCTGCGCCGCAACGTCTTGCGTCTGGCGAATGCGGGGGATGGGGCCCATCTTTCGCTAACAGGGTCGGTGCTGACGGTGACCGAGGGCAGCACGCGCCGCGAGATCGATTTGGCCAGCCTGCCCTCCGACGCCTTCGGCTATGCGTTGACGGCCGAGGAAACCTATGATCCGCCGACCTCAGGGCTTGATGAAAACGGGCAGGGTAAGCCATATGCGCTTTACGGCTATGGCACGCAAATGGTGGAGTTAGAGGTTGACCCCAGCCTTGGCACACTGCGCCTGCTAAAAATCACCGCCGCCCATGACGTGGGCCGCGCCATCAACCCGCAACTTGCCGAAGGGCAGATCGAGGGCGGGGTGGCCCAAGGCATCGGCCTTGCGATGATGGAGGAATATATCGCGGGCCGGACGGAAAACCTGCATGACTATCTGATCCCCACCATTGGTGACGTGCCCCCGATTGAAAGCCTGCTGATCGAGGTGCCAGACCCAGAAGGTCCGTTTGGTGCCAAGGGTCTGGGGGAACATGTGCTGATCCCGACCGCCCCTGCGATCCTGAATGCCATACGCCATGCCACGGGTGCGGTTGTGACAAAGGTTCCCGCTTTGCCGCACCGCATCCTTGCCGCGATAAAGGCTGCATCATGACCCAAACCGATACCCTGCCCGTAGAAATTGCCGAAACAGAGACGAAATCGGTGGAAAAGATCCGTTGCGATGCCTGTCCGGTGATGTGCTTTATCGCGCCGGGTCAAACCGGGGCTTGCGATCGCTATGCAAGTGCCGATGGTCGGATCGTGCGCACCGATCCGGTGGTGATGCTGTCGCGGTCCCTTGCGGAAGGAGAGCGAATCGTACCCTTTGCCGTGCGGGATTGGGACGGATCGCCCTTGCCAGCCGATAGCTTTGTGACGGGCATAGGGTCCGGCACCACTTATCCCGATTACAAGCCCGCGCCCTTTATCGTCTCATCCAGCATTGATGGCGCGGATATGGTGACGGTCGTGACCGAAGCTATCTTTTCCTACTGCGGGGTCAAGGTAAAGATCGACACCGACCGCCATCTTGGGCGCGAAGGGGCCGTTGTTCGGGCAAGGGGCGAGGCTGTCGGCCATGTCACGACCGCTGAATATGGCAGCCAGATGCTGTCGCTTGGGGGGGTGCATCGTCTGACCGGTGGCAGCAAGGCCGAGGGACGGGTGACCTGTGCCGCGATGCTGGCCCTATGCAATGGCGAGGCGGTGGAACTGACCATCGATGGCGGATCGACCATCGTGGCGCAGGCCGGAAAACCACCGATTGTAGATGGCCAATTGGAACGCCGGATGCGCGTTGGCTGCGGGTCGGCCACCATTGGCATGTTCGCTAGCCAGTGGCAGGGTTTGGTGGATGAGGTGGTAGTGGTCGATGACCATATCACCGGCGTGGTCAGTGAACATCAGGCAGGCAAGGTGCTGGACTGGCCGCCGACGGGTATCCGGATCAAGGGCAGCCGTTCCACACCGGGTCGCTATTTCAAGGTATCTGAACCGGGTCTTGGCTGGGGCGGCACCCGCCTTACCGACCCGCTTGAGATTTTAGGCGACTGGAACCCCAAAAAGGGCGCGCGTCCGGGACTGACCATCCTGATGGTATCAACCACGGGCGAAGAGTTTGGCTATTACGTCCTGAACGACCAGCTTGTGCCACAACCGCAGCCCCTGCCTGAGGCGCTGCGCGACACCGTCCGCCTGATTGATGAGAATTGTGAACCATCGCTTTGCACTGTTCTATTCATGGGTGGAGCCGGGGGGAGCCTGCGTGCCGGGGTGACAAATAACCCGGTGCGGCTGACGCAGTCTATTCAGGGGCGGCAGACGCGGCTGACCAGTGGCGGGGCCGAATGCTATATCTGGCCGGGCGGCGGCATCACCTTTATGGTCGATGTGACGCGCCTGCCAAAGGGCGCCTTTGGCTATGTGCCGACGCCCGCGTTGGTGGCCCCTTTGGAATTCACCCTTCCGCGCGCGGATTATGAGGCTTTGGGCGGCCATGTCGCGTCCATCCGCACGCTGGACCAGACGCAGGCCGAGGGGGGGGAGTATCCGACCGCCGCCCGGGTTGAGCCTTGGCCGGACCCGCAGGGATGAGCGGCGCGGTGGTTCGGCGGCTGCCCGACGGGAGGCTGCACATGCACCACGGCCCCATCGATATCATCGCCCAATGCTGGGGCGATCCGGCTGCTGTGACCACGGCAGAAACCTCTGCCGCGCGCAGGTTTGACACTGTTCTCGCAGAATTGGCCGATGAACTGACCGAGTTGCGGCGCGAGGGTGGACAGCCCCAATCGGTTATTGGTCAGCGTATGGCCCGCGCGACGGCTGCCTTTCACCCGGCGTTCATCACACCTATGGCCGCTGTCGCCGGATCTGTCGCCGAGGAAATTCTGACCTCACTTGCTCAACCTGGCGTGCGCCGCGCCTATGTCAATAACGGCGGCGACATCGCCCTGCATCTGGAACCGGGCGAGAGCCTGACCTGCGCGGTTGCAGGGCTGCATGCGATGGCAGCGCGGGTTACGGTGCAGGCCGGCGATGCGGTGCGGGGCATTGCAACGTCGGGCTGGCGGGGTCGCAGTTGGTCGTTCGGGATTGCCGACAGCGTCACGGTTCTGGCCAAAAGTGCTGCCATGGCCGATGCGGCGGCCACGATGATCGCCAATGCTGTCACGCTTGGCGACCATCCGGCGATCTCGCACCGTCCGGCCCACGACTTGCAAGCCGAAAGCGATCTTGGCGCGCGGCCCGTTACGGTGGACGTGGGCCCCCTGACCGCAGCCGAGGTTGCCACGGCCCTCTCTGCGGGCGAGGCTGTCGCCCTTCACCACAAAAGCGCCGGGCGTATTGAAGCGGCGGCCCTTTTCCTGCACCCTGACCATCGGACCGTCGGGTCCATAGCCCTTGAGGAGATGCCCCTTGCCTGAGTTTCCCGTTCGCAAGATCACCCTACAGATAGAGGAAATCCTGCACGAAGGCGGCACTGCGCTGAATGCCCCCCGTCTGCGCGGAGCGGCCATCGCCATCTGCGCCAACCCCTTTGCGCGCGGCTATCACGCCGATCTTCAACCGGCGATGGAGGACCTGAAACCCCTTGGTCTGGTGCTGACCGACAAGCTGATTGCCGCCATGGGCGGGCGCGACGGGATCGACGGCTATGGAAAAGGCGCCATCGTTGGCGAGAATGGCGAGGTTGAGCATGGCGCCCTGTGGCATGTGCCGGGAGGATACGCGATGCGCGAACGGCTTGGCGAAAGCCGCGCCATCGTGCCTTCGGCGATGAAGGTGGGCGGCATGGGCAGCAGTCTGGACGTGCCGCTTGGCCATATCAACGCGGCCTATGTCCGCAGCCATTTCGATGCCTTTACCATCAGCGCTCCGGACGGGCCGCGCACCGATGAAATTCTGTTCGTGCTGGCCATGGCTAAGGGTCCACGCATCAACTCGCGCATGGGTGGGCTGGAGGTCTGGCAGGTGAAGGGTGAGGACGGGTTAAGATGAGGGGTTTAGCAGGGGCATTCATGCTTCTGCCGAGCGCGGCTTTTGCCTGCGCCCTTCCGCCTTCGGTGATCCTGACCCTGCCGACGGGCCATTATATCGCGGGGGCTGCGGTGACAGTGGCGATCACGGCCCTGATGGGCGCAATGGCCGACCGCCTGCCGCGCATGGCGGCGGTGGAGGTGTTGGAACGCCGCGTCTTCGTGCCTGTATCGCTGTCGTCTTACCTGTCGTTCTTGTGCTTTTGCGGGCTTGTCCTGATCGGCATTTTTGGCGAGCGCGATCCGATGCACAATCTGATGACACTGGTGTTCTGGACGGGCGTCTGGATAGTGGTGCCCATCGCATCGGTCCTGTTCGGCAACTTATGGCGGTCGATCAACCCATGGACTGCACCTGTGCGAATGGCGCGGCTTTTGTTGGGGCATAACGGCCATGTTGGTCTGTCGCGCTTCGGGCATTGGCCGGCCGTGGCGCTTTATGCGGGCTTTGCGTGGTTTCAGATCGTCTCCATGTCGCCTGATGACCCCTATGAACTGGCCCTGCTCGCTGCCGCCTATTGGCTGGTGATCTTTGGTCTGGCTGTCGCCGAGGGCGAAGACTGGCTGGAGCAGGGAGAGTTTCTGACCGTCTTCATGGGCTATCTGGCCAAGGTCGCCCCCTTTTGGATGGAGATCCGTGGCAATCGCGCCCACCTCATGCGGGGCTGGCCCGGCACGCAGATACTGGCAATGCCACCGATGTCCATCTCGGCCATGGCGTTCATCACCCTTGCCCTTGCCGCCCTGACCTTTGATGGGCTGGCGGAAACCTTTTGGTGGCAGGCGATCATTGGGGAAAACCCGTTGGAGCCGACGGGCCGTTCTGCGGTGATGGTGGAAAATACGCTTGGATTGGTCGTCGTCTGGGTGCTGACCGTGGCCACGATCTGGGCGGTGGTCCGAGCGGGGCAGATCATCGGGGGCAAGCGGTTCGCGCCCGGTCCGGTGATGCTGTCCTTTCTGGCGATTGCCGCAGGGTATCACGCCGCGCATTACTTTGTGACACTGCTGACGGTCGGCCAATACACACTTGCCGCCCTGAACGACCCGCTGTCTCGCGGGGATGAGCTTTTGGGCCTGCCGCCGTTTTACGTCTCGTTCGGTTTTTTGACCGATTCCCGCATCATGCCCCTAATCTATGCCGCGCAGTTTGCCGCGATTTTGGGCGCGCATATCCTTGCGGTTCTGCTGGCCCTGCGCCTTGTTGGGCCCGAGACTCGGGCAACGGCGCACCTGCCCATGACGGCGCTGATGGTGGGCTATACGGTGCTGGGCCTTTGGCTGCTGTCAACGGCGCGAATTGGGTAAAAAAATGTAGACAAATCGTTTGCATACGCACAAGCTTAACCCATAGGCGCCCACCAAAGAAGCGCCCTGCAACAGTGGAGAAGTGAGAAATGATGAAGGAATTGTTCGGACTGGCTCCGTCCCGGCGCACGGTTCTCAAGGGTGCGGGTGCGGGATTGCTGACGGCGGGGTTAGCGGCCCCGGTCTGGGCCCAATCGGCCCCGATCAAGCTGGGCTTCCAGCTGCACCGCACGGGCATCGGCGCTTCTTATGGCCGCTGGTATGAGCGCACGGCGCAGGCGGCGTTGAAGGTAGTCAACGATGCTGGCGGCATCAATGGCCGCCCGGTCGAGATTGTATTTGAGGATGATGGCACCGACCCCAAGCGTGGGGCTGAGGTGGTGGAAAAGCTGGTCAGTCAGGCGGGCTGCGATCTGGTATTTGGCCCGCTGTTCAGCCATGTCGTGATCGGCACCGCCCCGCGCGCGGCCGAGTTGAAGGTGCCCTACCTTGTCTGCTCTGAAGGCTATCACGTTGCCTCGGGCATGCTGAACCGCTGGACCATGCAGCCCGGCATCACGGATGTGCGCGCGCAGGTGTCGTCGATGGCGCCATGGGTTCTGGCCAACCTTGGCAAGAAAGTCACCATGGTGTTCCCAGACTATGCCTTTGGCCATGACCACCGCGATTTCTTTACTGCTGCGGTCGAGGCCGGTGGCGGACAAGTGATCGCCAAGGTTGCCATTCCGCCGACGGAAACCAGCTTTACCCGCTATCTGCCGCAAATCCCGGCGGATACCGAGGTCCTTTATCACGTTATGGTGGGCCCTGCTGTGCTGACCTTTGTGAAGGAACTGGGAGAATTCTACGGCTCTGGCCCACGTCCGCAGATCTTTGGCTTCATCGACTCTCTCGAGGCCGTCGATACCGCTTCGCTGGGGCTGGAATTCCTTGAGGGCACCCATTTCTGGGAAGGTCACAACCGCGTGAAACAGGCCGATGCGTCCGAGTTTGAAACCGCCTATCGCGCGGCGGTCGGGGTGGATGACAATGGGGCCAGCATGTCGGACTCCAAGGACGTGGCCACCTATGCCCATATGTTTAGCGTCTGGGAAACCCTGCACGTCATCAAGGCCGGGATGGAGGCCTCGGGCTATCAATCCATCGCTGATCGGCAAAAGTTTGTCGAAGCAGTCGAGGCTATGACCGACATGCCTGCCAGTCTTGCCCATGTGCAGGGCGACAAGAAGTTCAATGGTAAGACCCATCAGGTCTTTGGCCATCAGTTCATCTCAAAGGTCGAAGGGGGCAAGCTGATGCGTGTCCACACCACCAGCCTTGAAGATGGCATGTACGAAGATGCCGTGGATTACACCACGCAATCCTTCTGACAGCGCAAAGCGAACGACAGAACAGGCATAGTCCCAAGCTGGGGCCATACGGCTCCCCCCTCCCCCACAAGGGGGGGAGGGTCCGCTTCACCCTTAACGGCGGCACCAGATGAGTTTCGGACCCTTCCTTTTTCTTGCCTTGCTGGAAGGCACTGTCATGGCGGCGGTGCTGGCCCTGACGGCCGTCGGCCTCAGCCTTGTGTTCGGCGTGATGCGGGTCGTCAACGTGGCGCATGGCGAGTTCTTCATGCTGGGCGCGGTGGCTGCGTGGTTTGTCACCTATTACCTGCCCTTTCCGCCTGCCGTCACATGGACGATGGCGCTGCTGATTGCGCCGCTTTTTGTGGGGGCAATTGCCGCCATGGCGGATGTGCTTGTGCTCAAGCGCCTGAAGTATGACCCCGAGGCCACGATCGTCGCCACCATCGGACTGCTGTATATCCTTCAACAGACAGCACTTACCTTTTACGGCCCCGATGCCCGCCCGGTAGAGCCGCCCTTTCATCTGCGCCTGCAATTCCCGTGGTTCGGCTATTCCGGCTATAAGCTTTTCGTGGTATTTGCGGCAGGGCTGATCCTGCTGGCCGTCTGGGCCTTCATGACGCGGACAAAGGCGGGTCTGGTGATGCGCGCGACGCAGGTAGATATGGAAACGGCGCGCGCCTTTGGGATCAATGTTGATCGGGTCTATGCTGGCACCTTTGCTCTTGGTGCGGCGCTTGCGGCGGCGGCGGCGGTGCTGATCGTGCCCATCCAGCAGGCGCATTACCTGATGGGGCATGACCCGTTGTTACTGTCGTTCATCGTGGTGATCATTGGCGGCCTTGGGTCGCTGCGCGGGACCTTGGTCGCCGCCCTGATCATCGGCCTGTCGGATGGCGTGATCTCAATGTTCTTTTCGCCCACTCTGGCCAAGATCATCGCGACTCTACTGGTTGCGCTTGTCCTTGTCTTTCGCCCACAGGGCCTGTTCGGGGCAAAGGCATGAGCGCGTCGACAAAATCATGGGCTCTGCATCTGGGGCTGATTGCGGTCTTGTTCGCCGCGCAATTCGTTCTGCCTTCATACCACGCGACCAATGTCTCGCGCATCATGGTGCTGGCGGTCTTTGCCATGGGCTATAATATCGCCTTTGGCTATACGGGG
>CALGEE010000317.1 GCA_937881525.1 uncultured Sphingomonadales bacterium
AATGGGGAGTGTTTTGTCATACGGCGAGGCTACGAAACCACCCTGCACGGCTCAACCTCGTTTTGTCTGACAGTGCCCGGGAGGGCGCAACCGCCGAGACCTACTACCTAGTCTAACTTGCAAAGTATGAGATGCGACGACCGGTCACACGAATATGTGAATTTGGCTCACTATTGTTTCTCCATAGCAAACTTTCGTCACTGATGCACCAAAGGTCCGGTTCGAGCCTTTTTAGCCTCGACAGATGAGTATTAGATTTTGTGAACAGAGGTGGAACAACCTTAGAAATCTGCTCGCCAACCGAACTGCCCCTGTGAGGTTCTGGGGTTAAGCACAAGTCAGAAAGGTTTCCGTTGAATTTCAATCTGGTGCGAGTGTCACATCGAAATTCACGTAAAGGAATGGCTCTGCGACTTTGCCTGACAGCGCCATACCAGATGGAAAATCGCTGACGGGTTTTGTCTCGTAGGACATTACCAAATCCTCACGAACACCAAAAACGGTATCTTGATCGAGGTACGGATCATCATCGGGGAAGACCTCGGTGACGAGAGTCCGGTAACCAGGGGCCGTGACAATATAGTGCAGGTGCGATGGTCGCCACGGGTGTCTTCCGCAAGCATTGAGGATCGCGCCGACAGGCCCATCGGACGGCACGGAATATTCGACGGGTTTGACAGTGGTGAAGGCATAACGCCCGTCGCTACCAACGGTCATCAAACCGTGGAAAGAGTAAGTGTCTTGCTCTTCGTCTTGGCTAGCATATAGCCCGTTGGGCGCGGTCTGCCAAATGTCGATCACGGCGTTCGGGATCGGGTTCCCGCTCGTGTCGCGGATCACACCTTCGGCCAACAGAACTGGCCCGCCAAAATGCCGCTTCATGTCGCCGCCAACCGCCAAAGGTGGCGCGCCTGACACGTGAAACGGACCAAGCACGGACGACGATGTTGCGTCGTCGCGCGAGTGGAGCATATCGACCAGCGACGAGAGGCCCAGCACGTCAGAGGCCAGAACGAATTCGTGCCTATCTTCGGTCTCGATCGCAGCGCAGCCCTCGAGAAAGGCAATACCTTGGCGCCATTCATCATGGGTCAGGTTGGTTTCACGGGCAAAGTCATGCAGGTGCTGCACGAGCGACCCCATAATTTCGCGCATGCGTGGGTCCATGTCCGCGGCCATGTAGCCTTTAAAAGTATCGGTGATGTTGTCTTTTGTGACGTTACGCAACGGTCAGGTCTCCTAATTCAAAAGGGCAAGGCTGAGGATCGGAAACTCGATCAAGATAAAGAGTGCGATTAGCATCACGAAGGCAAAGGGTAGCGCGCCCATGAACACGTCTTTGAGTGAAATTCGATCGTCATTGAGGGTCGACTTAATCACAAAACACGAGATGCCCAAGGGTGGTGTCAGCAGACCGATCTCGGCGCCGACAACTGTGACGATCCCGAACCATACCAGCGACATATCCATCGCCTCAACGAGTGGCAGGAACAGCGGCACGACGATCAGAATGATTGATGCGGTATCGAGCAACGTTCCAAGGAACAACATGAGTAGCACGTAAAGGATCATGATCGTCCAGAACGAGGCCTCGTTGCCTGCGAGCAAATCTTGTAACTGGTTTGGCAATCCAGCCATTCCCAGCATGCGGCTGTAGATCGATGCGGCGGTGATCAGGAAGAGAATTGCCGCGGTGATATGCCCCGTTTCAAGCAATGCTTCCCAGAAACTTTTGAGCGACATGGACCTGCGTAAGACCGCGATGACAAGTGCGACCAGACCGCCCGTGGCACCAGCCTCGACAGCCGTGAGCCAGCCAGTATAAATTCCGCCAAGCACAATTGTGATGATAAAGAGCGTTGGCAATGTCTTTGATGCGATCTCGCGCGACGACATCCATTCGGTGTCTTCGACCACGCGCCCACCGACAAAATTCGGAGTATAACGCGCCATGAACCAGATTGCGCCAACGTAGAACACCGCGAGCATGATGCCCGGAATAACGCCTGCAAGGAACATATCGCCGACAGATTGCTCGGACACGAATGAGTAGATGATCAGCATCGCTGAGGGAGGAATGATCATGCCAAGAACGGAGGAGCCTGCGACCACGCCCACGGCAAAGCGCGGGTTGTAATCTTGGGCCATCATTTCGGGCACGGATACTTTGGTAAATACTGACGCCGAAGCGATTGAAGAGCCAGTGACAGCCGCAAAAACGGCGTTCGCGCCAACTGTTGCCATGCCGATCCCGCCTTTTACCTTGCGGAAGCGCTGGGTCATGACCTCGTAAATGTCGCTCCCTAACCCCGCCTTTGAGACGATTAACCCCATGAAGGTGAACAGTGGTATGGTCGCAAAGGAATACTCCATCGCGCTATCGCCCACAGCCACCTTGAGCAGGTTAAGCGAAAGGGTGAAGTTGTCACGCATCAGCCAGATCGAGACCAATGAGACGGTGCCCAGCGCAATCGGGATATAAAGACCAGCGTAGATCAGAAAAACGATTGCAACGACCGAGATCAGGCCAATTTCAATAGGAGTCATTTGGAAGTCTCGTCATGCTCAGGGGCGCGGACCAGCTTTGGGCGGTCCTGCGCGGTGATGACCTTTAGGACGAAGATCAGGCTTGAAAGAGCACAACCTGACGCAATCACCAATTTGATCGGCCACCAAGGCGCTGTGAAAAGGCCAGGGATGCCAAAGAAGTCCTGGGTGTCCCACATATGCAAGAACTCAGGAAACATGATGTAGGCGATTAGAAACATAAAAATTGCTGAGACCGCATTGATGATCCGTCGTAAGTTCGCGGTCAATTTGGGGCGACGATTGTGAAGCAGATTGAGGAACCCGTCGGAACGGGTCAGCCTGTCAACGCGGACCACATCAGCCAATTGTAGGAACACGATGAAGACGACCGAAAGCTGGACGATTTCATAGGTCCCTTTGATCGGCGCGTTAAAGATGCCGCGCGCAACCACGTCGATATTTAGGATTGCCACCAACGCAAGAACCGTCAAAGTTCCTGCTATATTGGCGGCAATCGCAAGTTTGTTGGCGACCCCAGAGAGGCCTGCAAGCGCAGTTTTCAACATCTTCTGTCCTCTCTCTGGGTGCTTAAATTAAGGCTGCGACCAGTCACGCACGCCTACAAATCCTTCGGCCTCAAGCTTTGCCAAATAAGCGGCGAGCATTTCGGATCCGGGTTCACCGCCTTCGTTCAAGGACGTTGCCCATTCCTGTGCGATATTCGGAATGGCGTTGGCCCAAGCGGTGCGGTCCTCATCAGAAACGTCGATGATGGTGCCACCCGACGCGACATATGCGGCCTCGGATTCCGCCGCGATATCCATCGCGATGCCTGCAAGGTGATCACGATAATCGATGGCAACAGCTTGCAGGACCGCTTTCACTTCATCAGGCAATTTTGCCCAGTAATCCGCGTTCACTGTAACTGTTTTAGAGTTCACAGCGCCAAGGTTTGCACGCAGCATGTACGGCGCAACCTCGGATATTTTGAAGGTTGCTGCGGCTTCGGGCCAAAGCATCGCGGCATCGACAAGACCTGTTTGCAGCATATTGTAGAAGTCTGTCAGACCTCCACGCACACCTGCTGCGTCTTTGATCCCTTCGAGGTAACGTAAGTTCATGCCGGCGCCTGCGACCTTGAGACCTTCAAGGTCGGCAACTGTGGCAACTTCTTTGGTCGAGAACACCTGATAGCTGTCAAGAACGACACCGGTTGCCAAGTAGACTTGGTTTTGCGCCGCAAATTCATTCTGCATGGCAGGGAATTCACGCGCGATTTCATCGATCGCTTTGGCCACAGCACGGGCGTCTGATGAAACAAACGGCGTAACCGCAGCAAGACCTTGGCTCGGCAATTTTGACGAGTGGAAAATTGTGGTGACGATACCGATATCGCCGAGCCCCAATTGCACACCCTCAAGCACGCCGCGTGGTTTTACGATGGAACCGCCATAGTTTTGCTGCCAATCCATGACGTAGTTGCCCGCTTCGGCAAGGCGACGATCAACCTCGGGAATAAAGAAGTCCGAGAACTCGCGGACCCAAAGTGAGCGATCTGGATACCCATCGATTACAACTGCGGAAATTGTTTCTTGTGCAACGGCGGGCATTGCCGTCATCGTTGCAAGTGCTGCCCCCATTAGGCTGCGTCGTGTCCAATTCATCATCGTTTTTCTCCTCCCAGAAAAGCGGGGCTTTGCCCGCAAGATTGATTAAGTCGTCTTCTTCCAATTCACGGTTAGGTCTGTGCCAGATGCCTCGAATAGTTTGGCTATGGCGCAGTATTTTGCAGTCTCTTGGCCCACCAAAGTCAGCTCCTCCTGACTGGCGGATGTGGTGCAATTCACGGTCAACGTGATCGCAGGAAACGGCACGTCGATTTCCTCTTGCATCAGAACGCCACGCCGATCGAATTGGCATTCCGCATCGATGGTGACCTCTCCCAGATCAACACCAAGGCGATGTGCGTTCTTGTGTCCGATCACATTTGTGCAAGCGATAAGCGCCGTCATCGCGGTCTCTGTCGGGGTCGGTCCAAGGTTTGTGCCGCCCCGCTCCAACGGCTCGTCGATAACCACATTCAAATCGCGCACGGGGATTTCCGTCCGCGCGTGCGTCGGGCATGCAGCGGTCGCGCGATAGGTGACAACGGTTTTCATTTTGATCGCCATGTCAGTCCCCTCTCACGCAAAACTGCAAACTTGATCGAAAGCGAAACGCGGCAGCTTTTGGAACAGGGCTGTCTCGTCGGCGTAACCGATGTTGCACAAGAAGTTTGATTTCAGCGAGGTTTCCGCGAAGAATTCCTCGTCGACGATTGCATTCGAGAACCCCGACATCGCCCCCACATCAAGGCCCAGCGCACGCGCGGCAATCATAAAGTATGCGCCTTGAAGGGTACCATTGCGATATGCCGTGTCTTCGCAATACTCAGGGTTGCCGTCGAACAGGTGGCGGCGGTCTTCGTGCGGGAAAAGGAACGGCAGTTCCTTCCAGAAATCCATGTCATACGCGATGATTGCCGTGACAGGCGCACCCATCATTTTTCCAACATTTTGGGGTTTCAGCGACTTCGCTAACCGCTCTTTACCCTCGGGTGTTTTTACAAAAACGAACCGCGCAGGCAGCGTGTTCATGCTGGTCGGGCCGTTGATCGTGATGTCGTACAACTCGTGCAGCAGATCATCCGCAATCGGCTTATCAGTCCATGCATAATGCGACCGCGCATCGCGCAGGATCAGGTCGATTGCATCTTCCGAAAGCCGATCAATTCGCCCCCGCAATGCACGATGATCTTCTTGCGCTTTTGCCCGAAGGGCCGCGAGTTCTGGACCAGTTGGTGCGCTCATTAGGCTTTAACCTCGTCCACGATCGGGTTCGAGCAAATGCCGATCCCTTCGATTTCGATATCAACAACCTCACCGGGCTTAAGCCAGCGTGGGCTAGGCTTCTTGGCGTGGCCAACACCCGGAGGCGTGCCCATCGCGATCAGGTCACCGGGCTCAAGTGTGGTGTATTCAGAGATCGTCGCAATGGTTTGCGCGACAGACCAGATCATGTTCGCAGTGTTCGAGGATTGCAAGATCTCAGACCCAACGCGGCTTTCGATTTTCAAACCAGCAGCACCCGCTGGCACCTCATCTGGGGTCACAACAATCGGGCCAATCGCCCCTGTGTTGTCGAAATTCTTACCTGGCGTCCATTGGTGCGTCTTGCGTTGGTAATCGCGCACAGAGCCATCGTTAAAGACAGTGTATCCAAAGACGTGTAAGAGCGCGTCGGCCTCGGAAATATGGCGCCCGCCTTTGCCAACGATGAACATCAGCTCGGCTTCATAATCAAGCTTGTCAGAGCAATTCGGGCGCACAAGTGGCGCACCAGCGGCCATGATCGAATTCTTACCGCGCATGAAAAGAGCAGGATAATCGGGGATGTCGTAGCCACCCTCCTTGATGTGGTCCGTATAGTTCAGGCCGAGACAAATGATCGTGCCAGGATTGGCAATTGGAAGGGCTGGCGTGATCGACGAGACAGCCACTTGTGGAGCATCTGCAATCTTGTCGGCCACCGATTCGATCAGCTCAGGCGATTGAACCATAGCCATGAGGTCAGCCCCGATGGCAGGGTTCAAAGCCGTAAGATTAACGGCATTTTCGCCTTTCACAGCAAAGACTGCAGTGCCCGAAGATGTCTCACCAACCAAATATTTCATCATCTCAGTCCTTGTAAATTTATATAATTTCTGCCTACTATATTTGCAGTTGTCAATAAATATCGATATTTTGGAGATTGCCGAAGATGGTGAAATGGGCGGATTATAAAACAGAGGCGAAATCGCGTGGCGCTCTGGCTCTCGAACTTTACGCAGCGCAAAGCACACCAGCCTTGGGACCAGATGCGGTAAAGGCCTCGTTGCCTGATCACCTCGCCTATCAAGCGCGATTAGAGACCGCAGGACAGCTCGCCTTTGCGGGGCCAATGTCGGATGAAACAGGCGACGAGATGCAGGGAATGGGCCTTATCATTTACCGCGCAGATAGCTTGGACGCAGCCCGAAAATTGGCAGAGGAAGACCCGATGCACAAAAGCGGAGCGCGTACTTTCACCTTACGACGCTGGATGATAAACGAAGGTTCACTGTCCCTTTCTGTAGGGCTTTCGACCAAAACGGTGTCTTTGACTTAATGCCAGCATGAGGGCGCGCAATGAATATGATCGATGACACTGGCGGTAAAGAAAGTTCCGCCACGCGTGGCGCCTACATGACCTTACGCGATATGATTTTGACGGGCGCTTTGCCAGCAGGTCAGAAGCTCAAAATCGAGCAACTCCGCGGGTTGCTGAATACAGGTGCGTCCCCTGTGCGCGAGGCATTAAGCCTGCTGACGTCGGATATGCTTGTCGAGCGGATCGACCAACGCGGGTTTCGGGCGGCCCCCGCCAATAAAGCGAACTTTGAGGAAATTTTGGCGCTGCGTTGCACGCTTGAAGATCTTGCGCTGCGCCAGTCGATTGCAGCTGCGACACCCGAATGGGAAGAGCAATTGATCTTGATCCACCACCGCATGCGGAAAGCCGTTGGGCAGGAGGTCACGATTTTTGAAGACGCCCACAAGGCGTTTCACATGGCGCTTTTGGCCAATAGCGGCTCGCCGATGCTGGAGCGGTATTGTGCGCAGCTTTATGATCTGAACATTCGGTATCGCAACCTTGCCGCCAGCGGCAGCAAATACCAAAGCCGCGATATCGCCGCCGAGCATCAAGAAATCCTTGATGCGGCCATTCAATGTGATGCGGATCGCGCCTCGGCATGTCTTTTGAAACATTACCGCCTCACGGGGGAGTATCTGGCGCGCGAAATGGACTCATAAGTATTTTGACGATTTAATTGGACGTAATTAAAAAATATCGATATTAATTAGCTAGCGACTCTCGAACAATTGGAGACGGTAGTGCAGCGAAATCGGTTTCTTGGGGATTTATTGTCCCAGCTTTTTGACCGCCGTGGCATCATGCGCGGCAAAGAGGATCAACGCGATATTTATATGCTTTGCGGTGCGCTATTATCGGCAGAGGGTGAAGTATCTGGGCTACGTTTGGCGTCGTCGAGGTGCTGTCAGACGAATGAGAACTCGCATCGGATTGCTGGCGCAGCTTTAATCT
>CALGEE010000318.1 GCA_937881525.1 uncultured Sphingomonadales bacterium
CGACATTGCTAGGGGCGACTAGCCACTGGTATAATGTTATTATTAGAAATTTAGTTCCATAGTAATCGCATCAGGATTGATGTCATCTGCATTTTTGTAGTAATTTTTGCGACGACCAATGCGCAAGAAGCCAAATTTAAGGTAGAAATCACAAGCATTGTTGCCATCACGAACCTCTAAGAATAATTTTGTTCGTCCTGCGCCGCGTGCGCGATTAACCGTTTCTGACAATAGCATTTTTCCGATTCGTTGTCCCTGAAACTGCCGCATCACACCAATCATTAATAGTTCTTCGTGGTCAAGAACCCAGCGGCCGAATGCAAAACCGCAGACACTTTCTTCAATTGTAGCGAGTAATAGCCGACAATCGGGTAGAACAAGTGTCGATGAAAGCTGCGCGGCAGTCCACGCTTCGCCAAAACGCGGATCAAATGCATCATTCATGACCGACATCACGGCCGAAATATTGCGCGCGTCGCCTTCAATGATTCGAATCATCAGGTAATCGCCAATGGCTTCGCGTCTGGCGCCCTGCCATATATTGGGACCGGCGGCAGGCCGCTGCCCGCAGGAAGGTGCACCCAATGGCGCGCATCAGGCAGCAGGTCGAACCATCTCCCGTTCACGCGCTGCAGATCAATATCTCCAGCGACATTCAGCGCAGTGGCAAGCGATGACACTGCCTCAGGCAGAATGGAGCATACTGATTCCATCGACTGCCCATCGGCGGCGAAAGCTTCAAAGAAATACTCACCATGGCCACCAGTCATAATCACGTCGATTGCCAAGGGTTCTGCCATTTGGGCACGGGCCATTGCGGCGATTAATGTCAGGCAGCCATAGCCTTGCACGTCGATATGCCACGCCAACCCCAAAGCCTTGGCCGCAGCAACGCCCACGCGAATGCCGGTAAAGCTTCCAGGCCCGACATTGACGAAGATTTGGTCCGCCTTGCCGCTATCTGGCAAAGCAGCGATGAGGGGGAGCAAGCGTTCCGCGTGGCCACGGCCAATGACTTCATGTTGCGCAGATACGAGATCATTGCCGTCGAATAAAGCGACTGAGCATGCCCGCGTCGCGGTATCTATAACCAATGTCCGCATAACGGTCCGCTGCCGCTTCGGGATCAGATGACGCTGTTGAAGCGGTCAAATGCAGGGCGGGGGCTGCGCTCAAAAATGCTTGCCTTATCGCCATAGCCCAAGGTGCAGATGAAATTTGACTGCACTTTTGTGCCTGCAAAAAATGCTTCGTCAACCGCCGCATTGTTGAAGCCCGACATTGCTCCGGTATCGAGTCCAAGCGCACGCGCCGCAAGGATGAAATAGGCGCCTTGCAAGCTGCTGTTGCGGAAGGCGGTTTTTTCAATCAGCGCATCATTGCCAACAAACCAGCTGCGCGCATCTGTATGCGGAAATAGCTCAGGAAGATTTTCATGAAATTCCAGGTCCATGCCAATGATGGCGGTCACCGGTGCTTGCAGAATCTTGTCACCATTGGCTGGTATACACAGAGCGGCAAGCTTTTGTTTCGCAGCGTCACTACTGCACCAGATGATCCGAGCGGGCAGGCAATTGGCTGATGTAGGACCAAATTTCATCACATCCCAAATTTGCTCAAGTTGCTTTTGTGTTACTGGCGTAACCAAATAGCCATTATAGCTGCGCGCCTCACGAAAAAGCTGGTCAAGAGCAGCATCGTTCAATGGTTCTGACATGATGTTAGCTTTCTAAACGTGAAAAATTAAGCTGCACGCACTTCGGTGACTTCCGGAACATAATGCTTCAGTAATTGTTCGATCCCGTTTTTCAGCGTGGCCGAGGATGATGGGCAACCCGCGCACGCGCCTTGCATTTGCAAGAATACCACGCCCTTTTGGAAACCGCGATAAATGATGTCGCCGCCGTCATTGGCCACCGCAGGGCGGACGCGGGTCTCGATCAATTCCTTGATCTGGACCACTATGTCTGCATCTTCCGGATCATCAAGTGGATAGTCTGCGTCACCCGATGGCACCGAGAAGCCAGCTGCCGCCGGCTTGAACAAGGGCATATTGGCGCTGAAATGGTCAAGTAATATGCCAAGCACGTCTGGCTTTAGGCCTGCCCATTCGACGCCCGGCGCAGCCGTTACCGAAATGAACGAATGTCCGAAGAACACGCCCGTGACATCTCCAAGCGTAAACAGCGCCTCAGCAAGAGGCGAAGCTTCTGCCTCTTCTGGAGAGGCAAAGTCCCGTGTTCCGGTGTCCATGACCACAGTTCCAGGCAGGAATTTAATGGTCGAAGGGTTAGGTGTCAGTTCAGTTTCTATAAGCATTCCCAGAATGTGGTGCGGCGGACAGCAAAGTGCAAGCCAGAATGTCTTGACAGCGGCCAAACCCAAGTTGACGTAACATACCATAAGGAGAACAAAGAAAATGAGTCAATCACACAAAACAGCGTGGATCACAGGTGCATCGTCGGGGATCGGTGAGGCACTTGCTAAGGCGTTTGTAGGCGGCGGTGGTCATGCGATATTGTCGGGACGCAACGTCGCCGAGTTGCAACGTGTTGCCGACGAAACTGGCGCGCCGGAGCGTTGTTTAGTCTTGCCATTCGACACTGTGGACTATGATGGATTGGCCGACAAAGTGTCGAAGGCTATCGCGTTTCAAGGCAGTGTCGATGTGTTGGTCAACAATGCGGGCATATCGCAACGCTCGCCCGCTGTGGACACTGATTTGTCGGTGTATCAGCGTATTGTCGATGTCGATTTGCTCGCACCAATTGCGCTTACGCAGGCGCTGCTGTCACACATGGTTTCGCGTCGCGCTGGCCATATCGTGATGATCTCCAGCGTGGCCGGAAAGGCCGGCATTCCCATGCGCACGGCCTATTGTGCGTCAAAGCACGGCCTGATTGGCTATGCTGATGCCTTACGCAGCGAAGTGGCCGGGCAGGGGGTCAAGGTTCTCGTTGTGGCGCCGGGGTCTGTCAAAACCAACGTGTCGCGCAATGCTCTCAATGCCGATGGCTCGGTTCGTGGTATGAGCGACGCCGCGATTGAAAACGGCATTGACCCGCACGAGGTCGCCAGCCGCATTTGGGACGCTGTAGCCACTGGAAAGCGCGAAATCGTAATCGCAGAAGGCATGGAGGCTAGCATTCCTGTTCTGCGCGCGCAGGATCCGGAAAAACTGTTCGACTTGGTCGAGGCGATGGTGGCCGACGGCTATGCTCTGAAGATTTCTGCGCAATAAAGCGGTGAATTGCGCAGGCGGTTGAGAATTAAGGCCCATGCATTATTTGGTGCATGGGCATTCCGACCCTAGATACGGCCCGCCCTTAATGCTGCGCCCGCCGCAAAGGGTGACAGTGCCGTTATCGCCAGCGACGTTGCCGCAAGCAACTGCATCGCATTTCTGGGATCTTCGGCCAAAGTGCCTGCGCCAAAGATAAGCAGGGGAATGGTGAGTGGCAAAAGCAGCAGCCCGCCAAGCGCGCTCGCGCCGCTAAGGCCAGCGGTGAGTGCGGCGATCATCACTGAAAGCCCCGACAATGCGGGTAAAGCGAGTGCGAGGCCAAGCAGCAAAGTGCCTAATTGCGCCTCAGGCAATCCAATCAGCGCCGAACCCACCACCGTTGCGAGAAGCAATGGCAGGGCAAAGGCGAAAATCTGACCCGCGATTTTGGCCGTCGCGACAAGTTCATCGGACCAACCGCGCAGGGCCAATTGATCAAGCACTCCAGACTGCCGGTCAGGCAAAATTAGGCGCTCAATGGGCAGAAGCGTCGCCAACAGCGCCGCTATCCACAATATGCCGCCGCCCGTCCGCGCCAGCAGCGCCTTGTCCGGGCCGGTGACAAAGGGAAAGAGCGTGGCCACTGCGAGATAGAAGACAATAGGAAGCCACAAGCCACCACCTGTCCAAGCAAGGCGCACCTCGCGGGTGACCAGAGCGATGAAGCTCTTCATGCGGCAACGCCTTGGTTGTCGAGCACAAGGCTATGCGCAACATTGATGGAGGGCGGTTGATGTGCGGCGACAAGGATAATTCCGCCCGACGCTGCGCGACTGGTAATCGCTTGATCAAGGCGCGCGCAGCTTGCGCTGTCGACGCCATTATAGGGTTCGTCGAGCAACCAGATATCTGCCTTTGATGCCAATACCCGCGCAATGCTTGCACGCTTGCGCTGCCCGGTGGAAAGAGAGCGCACTGGGATTTTAGCTAGGCCTTGTAAATCCATATCTGCCAAGGCTGCGCTGCGTTCCGACGCTGATGCGCCGTCCATGTCTGCCCAAAATTGTAATGCATGCTCAACGGTCACATTTGCATCAAGCGCAAGGCTTTCATCGGCAAGGGCAATGCGTCCTTCAGCTTTCACCGCGCCGGACGTAACCGTTAGCAACCCTGCAACAAGACGCAGAAGAGTGGATTTTCCACATCCATTGGCGCCCCTTATCCAGATGATGTCACCTGCGCGCGCGGTTACCGTCAGTTCACGCAATACCAGACGATTACCGCGAATGACCGCGACATTTTCAAGGCTAAGCGACGGCAAGGATGCTTGACGGGACGGCATATCGCGACTTAGGCATGAATTCGTTCAATTGCAAAAGCAGGATTATCAGATGCAGGTTTCAAGACTGGATGACACCGCTCGCGACGCAGCGATGCAACAATTGCCGCAATGGACCTATGATGCTGACGCCAAAGGCATCCGCCGTAGCGCGCGCTTTGGCGACTTTGCCGAGGCGTTCGGCTTCATGACACGCATCGCAATCTTGGCCGAGAAAGCGGACCATCATCCTGAATGGTTCAACGTATACAATCGCGTCGACATTTTGTTGACAACGCATGACGCAGGCGGATTGTCACAACGTGACGTTAATCTTGCCACCGCCATTGACGCCATCACGGCTTAAGCTGCACTACATCCCCTAGGCCGCCCAATAGGCCCAATTGCTTGCGTAAGCGGTTGGGGAACCAGCGCGCTGAAAAGGCAAGTTGCTTCGCCATTTTGTTGACTGGCGTGTGCACCTTTTCGCTATGGATCGCTTCCCATGCGGCGGGACCAATGATGGAGACGGGGCTGACCTCGATGCCAGCGGACTGAAGCCTCTCCTTGCCTGTCATGTTGCTGCTGGCGTCGACATTGCCGATGATGTTGGTGTCGATGAAGCCGGGCATAAGGCTGCGTGACTTGATTCCATATGGACGCCATTCAATATCATGCGCCTCGGCAAGTCCGCGCACTGCGAATTTAGTGGCGCTGTAGACGCTTAATCCAGCCGAACCGTAAATGCCTGCGGCTGAGCTGGTATACAGCACACACGCGTCGGCAGTGTTTTTGAGCAGGTCGAAGCACGCGCGCGTGCCGCTTATGACGCCGGTCAGGTTAATCGCGATCATGCGGTCAATATCTTCGTCGGTCATGTCCTGAATGGGACCACCGGCGCCGATTCCGGCATTGTTGAACAACACGGTCATATGGCCATCGGTGTGCTTGGCAAATGCGGCAACGGCCTTTTTCCATTGCGCACGGTCCGCGACATCAAGCTTGTGGCGCGAATATTCGCCCTTTGGTAGCAAGGCCGCGGTGTCGTTCAGACCCTTTTCATCAATATCCGCCAGACCCACAAACCAGCCCATATTTGCAAAATAGCGCCCGACTTCGCGGCCAAGGCCAGACGCAGCGCCCGTAATGAATATGCTTTTTTGTGCTGTCGACATGATGATGATTCCTCTCTTACTCACATGGTTGTCAGCGATAGCAATTTGCTCGAAACGTCAACTGATTATTGCAGATGTTGCACAGCCGGGATGCACCATAAGGGCCTGAGGAGTGCTTACAGTTTGATGTTAGTTATTGCTGATTATGAAGATTTCAACGAAGTTTTCAGCCGCTGCGCCGGCGCAAATCACGCGCCTGAACAAAGGCCTAAAGCTAAATCGCTTGGAAGCCCTTGGCGTAAATGTGCCACGTAAAGATCGCCGCAGCCCCGCGATGCGGGCGCCAGCGTTCGGCGATGGCGCGGATTTCCTTTTCGGACGGCCGCACCGCAAGCTTTAACAAGCGGCCAACGCCTTCCTGAACCGCAAGGTCGCCCGCGGGCCAGATGTCGGTGCGGCCTTCGGCAAACAGCAGATAGATTTCTGCTGACCAGCGGCCAATGCCCTTCACCTGCGTGAGATAGGCAATCGCCTCCTCATCATCGGTGGGCAAGGCGTCGAGCGGCAACGCGCCCGACAGCACCAGTTCAGCCAGCGACCGGGCATAGCCCTGTTTTTGCCGGCTAAGGCCACAGCCGCGCAACGCATCGAAATCCTGCCCCAGCAACTGATCCGGCGGGCATCCTGCACCCAGCAAGGCTTCCAGCTTGTTCCAGACCGACGCCGCTGACGCGACGCTCACTTGTTGCCCAATTATCGTGCGCAACAATGTGGCATAGCCCGGTACGCTTATCCGTTCGTCGGGATAGCCGGTTACGGCGAGGGCCGAGGCGATGCCCGGCTCAATAGCTGCCAGTGCGTCAAGCGCGGCATGAAGCTGCTGTGCCCGAATACCCATTAGCGTGCGCACTTCATCCGCGCCGGACGGTCGCCGCGTACAACGCAATCGCTGCCGCGTTGGAGACGTTCAGGGATTCCATCCGTCCGCTCATCGACAATTTTGCCAGCTGGTCACAATGTTCCTGAATATTGTGGCGCATCCCATCGCCTTCGGCGCCCAGTACAAGCGCGTTGCGCCCGGGTGTGAGCGCTTGGTCCAACGTTACCTCCGCATGGCCTGTCAGGCCGATTCTCCAATAGCCAGCCTCGGCAATTTCCTCGAGGGCGCGGGCAAGGTTTACCACACGCACCCATGGCATGACCTCAAGTCCGCCGGACGCTGCTTTGGCTAAGGCGCCTGATTCGGGTGGGGAGTGCCTGTCTTGCGTAACAACTGCAACGGCACCAAAGGCAGCTGCGGTCCGGAAAATCGCGCCGACATTGTGCGGATCGGTCACTTGATCGAGGATCAGTAAAGGCCTGTTGTCGTCATTGGTAACGGCAAGCGCATCCGTCAGCCACACATCCTCAAGCGGCGCAACTTCAAGCACAATGCCCTGATGCGGGGCATCCTTAGGCACAAAGCGTGCCAAATCGTTCACCTCGGCATATTGCACGGTCAGCCCGTCAGGCACGACGATCTTTCCGATTTCCTCGCGCGTTCCCCATAAATTGATAAGGCGGCGCTCGGGATTGTCGAGCGCGGCATAGACGGCATGCCGCCCATAAAATTTGGGATTACCGCTTATGACGGCTGCACCACGGCGACGGTGGCTTTTATGTGAAGACATTTCGTTTACCTATTAATTAAAAAGAGGACGTTCTGGCTCCCTTTCCCACTTGAGGCATTGACAGGCAAGGGCCCTTTCGCCATTGGGCTCCTTCTTCTGCGGGACCGGCCCTCATGCCAACACATGATGCCCCGACGAAGATGTGGACAGGTGGCCGAGTGGTTAAAGGCAGCAGACTGTAAATCTGCCCGGTTTTCCGTACGCTGGTTCGAATCCAGCCCTGTCCACCAATTACTTATTCGTCCACGTTCGCGAATATCCGTAGAAATCCAGCAAAAACTAGGGTATTAACCTCCTAAACGTCCATCCGCGTTCGCTGCCGTTCGCCTGCAGCCAGACGCTAGTGTGGGGGTAATGTGGGGGT
>CALGEE010000319.1 GCA_937881525.1 uncultured Sphingomonadales bacterium
ACAGACCAGACATACGCATCAAAATACCAACATTTGCAACATCGCTATCGATACTTTTGGCAACACCAGGATATTGCACCTTAATGGCAAGATCGCGTCCATCCTTAAGTTGGCCTCGATGCACCTGCCCGATGGAAGCTGCAGCGATTGGTCGTACATCGAATTTATCGAAAGACCGTAACCATTGAACTGGCCATTCAGCGTTTAAAACCCTCTTTAATTGGGCAGGAGGCATGGGATTTGCATTGTCACGCAAGCGCATTAGGATTTGGGACAATTCTGGTGGAAGTACATCCCCAGCGTCCATAGACATGAGTTGACCTATTTTCATTGCCGCACCGCGCATTTGCGCCAGTTGGTCTGACACACGTTGGACGTTGGATTGCGTCAACAATAGGTTGCGTAAAGAGGGGCGTTTGCCTTGTCCCAATTGTTTAACGCTATTTAGCGCCATGCTGCTGGCTATACCTGCAGACAAGGAACCAAGCTTTCCCAATCGTTCAAAACGTCTGGCTGGCACTGAGATGGGGCGAGCACCAGCTTCACTATGTCTATTTCTCATCGATGTCAGATAGCTGGATTGCCCGCAGTTGCAATATAGCACCCATGAAATCTGATATTTTATCAAAAATTATCAGAAATCTGAGTAGGGCTTAATCAAACTAGACGGGATAATCATCAAATGTTTTACGAGTCAATTTCAAGCTGGACCGTGTCGCAGCTTCGCTATGAAGCACCACTTTTGAGCGCATAGGTTAAAGCTATACTGGACGCCCAATAAGACCCCCTTTTTGTCTAACGGCACCCTCAAACCTCCTCTTCTGACGTTGCGATGAAGCATATGCGCAAAATCGAACACCCCTTTAAATTTTTCGCCTCACCGCTAGTTTAGGTAATAAGTTTCCAATTACCGAAGGATCAACCGAAGCCCATGCTTCTATCCGTAAGCGATCTGCACAAGTCTTACGCCGGACCTGATGGCCATTTGCCTGTTCTGCGGGGTATAAAAATGCTTCTGGCGCGGGGCGAAACACTTGCTCTCACAGGCGAATCGGGCAGTGGTAAAAGTACATTGCTCCACATTATTGGAGGCCTCGATCAACCTGACAGCGGTATTGTGGCAGTCGATGGTGTGGATATCGGGGCTATGGATGATGCTGGGCGCGCGGGCATGCGCCGTGACAAGGTTGGTGTAGTGTTTCAACAGTTCAACTTGATTCCATCCCTGACCGTGGAGTCCAATATTGGGTTCCAGGCCCGCCTTGCAGGCCGTTTGGACCAGAACTGGATCAAGGAATTGGCAGACCGGCTGGGCTTGTCTGCACAGTTGGGGAAATATCCTGAACAACTTTCAGGAGGTCAGCAACAGCGTGTCGCGATTGCGCGCACCTTGGCGGCAAAACCCGCACTCATTCTTGCCGATGAACCTACTGGCAATCTGGATGAAGAAACAGCCGACAAGGTGATGGAGCTTATGATGACCCTTGCGATAGAAACTGATGCTGCCCTGTTGTTGGTCACCCATTCACATCGGCTCGCGGGACGTATGGGCCGCCGCTTACACTTGCGCGCAGGCCAAATCGAACGTGCTGAAGAATGACAAATGCGGGTCTTTTAGCGTTGCTGTCCCATTGGCGTCGCAATCCGATGCAGTTATTCACGTTGGTGGTAGGGCTGTCTTTGGCTACGGCGCTTTGGTCGGGAGTTCAGGCGGTCAACACCGAAGCGCGCGCCTCATATGATGCCGCTGCTGAAACTTTGGGTGAGGGGATGTTCGCCCAGATCGTTGCTCGCACAGGCACAATACCGCAGGAAGATTTCATTGCCTTGCGACGTGCGGGCTGGCTTGTCAGCCCTGTTGTTGAAGGGCGATTAGACGGCATCCGTTTGATTGGCATCGATGCCCTGACATCGCCGAGTGGACTGACTCCTGTTGGTCTGAGTGACGGTAAGTTGACGATCGAAATGATCACACGCGGTATCTTGTTTGCAACCCAAGAAACCCTTGAGCGGTTGGGTGAGGTAGATGTACGCAAATTTCCGTCATCCGATGTGGCCCCTGCGGTTATTCTAACAGATGTTGGCACTGCACAAATACTGTTGGGATTAGATGGGCAGATTTCGCGCCTAATCGTTGCGCCACAACAACCACTCATACAGCCCCCACTTGAGGTGATCGCCCCAAATTTCGAATTGATCCCGCCGCAAAGTGGATCGGACGTGGGGCGTTTGACAGACAGTTTCCATTTAAATCTCACGGCCTTTGGTCTCCTCTCGTTTATAGTGGGTATTTTCATCGTGCATGGCGCCATCGGCCTCGCATTTGAACAGCGTCGACCGGTCATTCGCACTTTGCGCGCGCTGGGCTTTCCCCTAGTACACCTGATCGCCCTTATCGCATTTGAACTGGTCGGCATCTCAGTCTTGGCTGGCATGATCGGCGTCGGGCTTGGCTATTTCATGGCTGCCGCGCTGTTGCCTGACGTTGCTGCCACTATATTGGGTCTTTATGGGCAATCGATTTCAGGCACCTTGCAGTTTCGGCCGGAATGGTGGGTCTCTGGTCTGCTTATTGCTGTGGGTGGTACGGCTTTGGCGGCAGCCGCGTCGCTTTGGCGCTTGGCATGTATGCCCCTGCTGGCGTCGGCGCGGCCACATGCTTGGGCGATGCAGGCCAGGCGTAGTCGCCTGATACAGGCTGTGTTCGCTATGTTTCTTCTTGTTGCAGCCAGTCTGCTAGGCTGGTTGGGCAGTGGGCTGGCGGCCGGCTTTGCCATGCTTGCCGCTCTTCTGATTGGGGCGGCCCTTGCCCTACCCGTTATATTGGACGGTCTACTTGCCGCTGGCGCGCGGCATGCCAAATCGATTATGGAGGAATGGTTCTGGGCGGATACGCGCCAACAACTTCCGGGCCTGTCGCTGGCGTTGATGGCGCTTTTGATCGCGATGGCTACCAACGTTGGTGTCTCTACGATGGTGAATAGTTTCCGTTTGACCTTTACAGGGTTCCTTGACCAACGGCTTGCTTCGGAATTTTACGTTTATGCGGATGACGCGCAACAGGCCGCCAGCCTGCGCCCCTATCTTGAACTCCGTGTTGACAAGGTTCTGCCAATTCAGTCTGCTAATCAAGACATCCGCGGCCTTCCATCTGAAATCTACGGTCCTATAGCCCATGCAACATACCGCGATAACTGGTTGTTTTTGGATGCTGTACCCGGCGCTTGGGCGCTAATTGAAGCAGGACAAGCGGCCGCGATTAACGAACAACTCGCCCGTCGCGCGGGCATCGCGATTGGTGATGAAATTACGATTGCAGGGCAACCCTTTAAAGTTGTGGGTATTTATGGCGATTACGGCAATCCAATCGGACAGGTTATCATTACTGAAGCCAAGTTCGCAGCCCTATTTCCCGATATCTCCCCCCTTCGGTTCGGCGTGCGCATAGATCCGTCGCGTGTGACGGCCCTATCCCTCGATCTCGGCGCAGACTTCGGCCTAACTGAGGTAAACATGATCAATCAAGCAGGTATTAAGGCGTTTTCATTGGCGGTGTTTGATAGGACCTTCACGGTGACAGGTGCGCTCAATATACTGACACTCGCCGTGGCAGGCTTTGCCATTTTGATGAGTTTGTTGGCCCTCGCTAACATGCGCATCCCACAACTTGCTCCTGTTTGGGCGCAGGGCATTACTCGTGCGCGGCTGGGCCGTTTGGAAATCGTCCGTGCCGTCCTTTTGGCGCTACTCACCACGGCTCTCGCATTGCCACTAGGGCTCTCGCTGGCATGGACGTTGTTGGCAGTTGTCAATGTTGAGGCCTTCG
>CALGEE010000320.1 GCA_937881525.1 uncultured Sphingomonadales bacterium
GGCGCGTTTTAAAGTAGCTGACTGGAGAGCGTTTTGTCATACGGCGAGGCTACGAGACCACCCTGCCCGTCTCAAGCTCATTTTGTCTGACAGTGCCACCTAGTTTAATCTAACACTGCCCCTGACGACTAAGTCGCGACCCAATGCACTTTTAAGCTATCTTGCGGTGGTTTGGAATCGAGCACGTGTGCGATTTCTCTGAGCGGCAATTTATGTGATACCGTTCGTTCAACCGTCTCGCCAAGCCCGGTGAGTGCATCCAACGCACGGGGAATATTATGGTTAAGCGAGTGTGAGCCCGCAAGGGTAAGCTGCCTGCGGAACACTTCGAAGGGTGCGATTTCAATTTTGGAATCTGAGGGGCAGACACCGAAAAATAGCCCTTTTCCACCGTTGGCCATATAGGCTGTCAGACCTGATGCGACGTCGGGAACGCCTGTGGCTTCGACCACAAGGTCAGCGCCGTGGTGCCACTCTCTCATATCATCCGATCCGCTTGCTAAAGCTTTGAACCCAAAGTTGGAGGCAAGCTCTAAGCGGTTGTCAGAGATATCAACGAATGCGACATCGGCGATGCCTTGCGCATTCAACGCCATTCCCATCAGCAAACCCATGGGTCCCGCGCCAAAGATCAGGGCGTTTTTCATCCATGTTTCGTGTACGGCGTCCACGCCGTTTAAAACGCAGCCCATCGGTTCGGCCAAGGCCGCTTGGGCGAATGACATCTCGCCGATCGAATGCACAGCAGTTGCTTTGACAACGCTAAGTTCGGCAAAGCCACCGTGCGTTGTCACGCCATAGGCGCCAAGGTTTTCACATAGATGCGCCCAGCCACGCTCGCAAGCAAGGCAGGCACCACATTCAAGGTTCGGGTCGACTGCGACGCGGTCACCAGTTTTAACACTGGTGACATTTACTCCAACTTCAATAACGACGCCCGCGTATTCATGCCCTGGAACAACGGGGAACGCACCTGTGCCATAGTTGTCTTTCAACACCTCGTAATCGGTGTGGCAAATGCCGCTCACTTTGACTGCAACTATAACTTCGTCGGGACCTGCCTTTGGGTCCGGAAAATCCTTGAACGTCACTTCATTCTTGGCCGTGTAGACGATTGCTTTCATCATCGATTATCCTTGTATATAGGCAGTTAGAGCCGCTTCTAATCCATCAGACCAGATCAGCGTCAGCCAGCGTTCAAAGAGGTCGGCAAAGCCCGCGTTGTCCGCAAGGTCGCCATAAATGTCTTCTTGGGCGAGCCATGCCTTAGGGTTTGTTTTCGCAGCTCTCGCAGCGACGGTCAGCTTTTCCCAAATCGGATCATTGGGTAGGATGATGGAACCATCTTCGCGCGTGCCTTCGCACATCCGCGCCCAGATTGCTTGGGACAAGGCCAGCCCCTCCATCGGGTCGCCATTGGCCAACGCGTCGCGTAAGGTCGGCAAAATAAAACCCGTTTGCCGCGATGACCCATCAAATGCGACCCGGCGCACCGTGTCCACAATCTCAGCGTTGGAAAAGCGGTTGTCGATCAGATCAGCATAGGCGTCCGGCGTCATGCCTGGAACTGCATGTACCTGTTTGGCGATCTCGGATGTGGTGGTTTTGCGGAAGTAGTCGCTGATCAACCTATGATCCATACAGCCCGAAATATGTTCGATCGATAGGACTTCGCCCGCGTTAGCGATCAATTGGTGCCCGCCGTTCAGGATCCGAATTTTCATCGCCTCAAACGCATAAACCTCGTCCGTGAAAGTCGCACCGACGCGGTCCCAATCGGGACGTCCTGCACAGAACTTGTCTTCAATCACCCATTGGCGAAAGTTTTCGTGGGTCACAGGGGCTGCGTCATCAATGCCGAAGGTGTTGACCAGCGCAAGTTCTATGGGGCCCGTGGCGGGTACAATACAATCGACCATAGAATTGGGGAATGTGCAGTTAACGTTAATCCAGTCGGCAAGGGCTTGGTCCGACATGCGAGCCAATGACACGACC
>CALGEE010000321.1 GCA_937881525.1 uncultured Sphingomonadales bacterium
GATAGCGTCCGGCCTTAACCGTTTTTCGTTAATAAGGTATTAACGAAACGAGAGGATTATCCTCATGCTACACATGACTCCTAATGCGCATCTTGCGCAAAAGCAGTCTCTGGTTTTTACGCCGCAGCTTCAGCAAGCGATCAAACTGCTGCTTTTCAATAATTTGGAGCTGTCGAACTACGTAGAGAAGATTGCAGAAGAGAACCCCTTTGTAGAGGTCGAGCTGCCAGAAATGCGCTTTTCAGCGCCGCGCATTATGGCTTCGTCGCAAAGGGACGCCTCTTTTGATCCGATCAGCCTGTTGGCCGATAGGTCTGATCAAGGCTTTGCGGCGCAACTTTTTGCGCAGGTCGATGATATCCTGACGGAACAATCGGAACGCGCCATCGGCTATGCGATCGCTAGCCATGTGGACCCTTCCGGCTGGTTGGCGATCCCAACACCTTTGCTTGCCGACAATCTTGGCGTGGACGACGCGTGCCTTTGCACTGTTCTACGCAAGCTTCAATCGGCAGAGCCAGCTGGTTTGTTTGCGAGGAACTTGGCAGAGTGTCTGGCCTTGCAGATCGCAGCGGACGACCCCGATCGTCTGGCTTTGTTGATTGTCATGCAAAATCTTGTGCTGGTCGAACGCGGTGCGATACCTGAATTGCGCCGGAAGATCGGATGCTCGGCTGAAGACGTAAAGCGGCTATTGCGCCGCTTGCGAGAGTTTAATCCAAAACCGGGCCTTGCGCTGTCGGATGATGTGATGATGTCGGCACGTGCCCCGGACATTCTTGCCGCGCGCGGTCAAGATGGCGAATGGTATGTGGAACTGAACGGTGCGACCTTGCCTATTTTGAAAGTCGACGAGGTGGAAGGCCGGCGCGTTCGCAAGCTTGTCAAGCATGACAGCGATCAGGCTTATGTGCGCGACACTTTAGGGAATGCGCGGTGGTTAAAGCGGGCGATTGCGCAAAGAAATGAGACAAGCATCAAGGTTGCGGCAGAGATCGTACGCTTTCAGAAAGCCTTCCTTGAACACGGTATGCAACATATGCGGCCGCTGAAACTTAAAACCGTCGCAGATGCCGTTGGACTGCACGAAAGCACCATCAGCAGGGTCACATCGTCGTTGATGATGCAGACGCCGCAAGGGTCGTTCCCACTCAAGACGTTCTTTAGCACGGCCATTGAACTTGATGGTACGGATGAGGGCGTATCGGCTCGGATGGTGCGTGAGAAGATCCGTAACCTGATTGGCGCTGAAAATCCTTCAGGGCCGTTGAGCGACGAATTTATCGCACAGAGTTTGCAATGTGAAGGTCTGAGCATTGCGCGGCGGACGATCGCCAAGTACCGCAAGCTCGACAAGATTCCGTCTTCGTCGCAGCGGCGCAGATCCTATCGTCTTCGACCTGCTGTCTGACCAGAAAGATGCGGCTGCCCGTTGCGTGATGGCGAGCAGCCGCCCGCCTTTATGGCGATAAACGCAAATGCGTTATCGACTTGCCGGATGTGCAGGCCTGCTAAGCAGGCGTCCAAAGCTTGGCTTTGTGCTGGGCGCATCATTCTTCTCTTCGGCTGGTGCTTTGCGCATTGATACACCGGCAAGGTCGAAACGATAGGCTTGGTGAACAAGCCGGTCCAGAATAGCATCGGCCAGGGTTGGGTCAGCAATAATGTCATACCATTTTTCCATGGGAAGCTGACTGGTGATCACGGTTGACTTACGCTCG
>CALGEE010000322.1 GCA_937881525.1 uncultured Sphingomonadales bacterium
CCCATCGTTCTTGCAGGTAGCATTTAATGATCTGTCCCAGTTTCAACGTAAACAAGTGCAATCAATCTTGTCTAATTTGGGTCTCTACACCGCCTCAATTGATGGGCTCTATGGACGGGGAACCTCAGCCGCACTTACTGAATACAACAATCAACATCTAAGCGGCTCCGACCTCACGAACTCAGATAACGTGAGACGACTGATAGATGCCATTCTATCAGTTAAAATTTAGGAGCCTGCGCCACCCATAGTCAGTTAGACAAAACCCGAAGACGACGAAGTCCATGAAGCCGCCTCAGGAAGTGGCTTTGCAGTCTCGTCCGATGGCTATGTCATCACCAACAATCACGTCATCGAGGGCTGCCAAGAAGTCGCTGTTTATGACGGTGGTCGAGCAGTCCCAGTGACAGTCATCACATACGACTTACAAAACGATCTGGCCCTTTTGAAAGGTGACTTCACCCCGAAAACAGTGTTTGCGTTGAGTGGTGACCAACCGGAACTTCTACAGGACGTGTACGTAGCAGGATACCCTTTCGGCAATGAGATCAGTTCTTCCATCAAGGTCACCAAGGGCATCATCAGTTCGTTGACGGGCATTGGAAACAACTTCTCAAACGTCCAGATTGATGCAGCCTTGCAAAGTGGAAACAGTGGTGGGCCAATCCTTGATGAGATGGGAAATGTAGTTGGTGTTGCTGTGGCGAAGCTGGATGCGAAATACATGTATGACAACTTCGGCTCTATCCCTGAGAACACAAACTTTGGGATCAGATCGAGTGTGGTCAGGAATATTTTGGACAGCAATGGGGTTTCCAGCCTACCCCCGAACAGAAGTGAAATCGAGAGATCAGAACTTGGAAAGATGATCACGGGCGGCACTTACTACGTGTCATGCTTGATGACCTTAGCTCAGATTGAGGTTCTTAAGACCAAGAAGGTCATGTACGAGAACTTTGATTGATTGGGACAATCCTGTTCGGTGCAAATGTCCGTCCTAAGCATAAAGCCGGGATGCCGTTAGCGGCTCAACGAGAGCGAAGGCTGGCGCAAAATATCGCGACTACAGATGGCCGTCGCTGTCCTCATGGTTGCTGTCCGTGCAAACTGTTGCGCCCAACTGGGCTTGGGATTTGTCGGCGGGGGTTATCTGGGCTGAGACCCTTCCACGATTGTCACAGCCAAGCCAATTACCGAGTGCTTATCTGTGTTGAACACCGGCGCATGTGAACTTCCTGTTGGCGCTTAGACGCGATGCTCGATCAGTTTTTCCGAAACACCATCACTAGCGCAACATCGGCGGCGTGATCGTGTTCAGCATTATAGATGCTGATTTCGTGGAAATGCGGCGGCGTGATCTGTCCGCGCGCGGCGGCAAGCGCAAGCGCTGAGCCGAAACCCATACCGTCATACACCGCTGGTCGCGTGCCACAGCAGAACAGCGCTCCCGGCGCTGCTGTCCTCAGAAGTTCAGGCAGGCATTCTGCCCCGACATGTCCATGCGTGAATGTCCCAGCGGAGACGAACCCGTGGTAGGTACCGTTAGCGACGGGCAGGGTGCCTGTCAGGTCTGCTACAATTCGGTTGCGATACAGGCCTTTTGCTTCCGCCTGCGCCAGCATTTCGGGTGAGATGTCGATGCCATCGATCTCAAGTCCGGGCAGCGCCTCTGCGACCAATCCAGTGCCAGCGCCGATATCCATAACCGGCTGTGCTGTCTGACCGCCTTCTGCAAGAAACAGCTCTGCGATCCGCTGTGGTGCAACATACCCCA
>CALGEE010000323.1 GCA_937881525.1 uncultured Sphingomonadales bacterium
AAGAGTTGGCCTCTCTCCCTCTCCTTGCTGGAGGAGAATTGAACGCATGGAGCGAGACGGCATCATCGTTCGCCGGGTAGCGATAGTCGATCGCAAGAAAGTCGGCTTGAATGCTCAGGTATTTGCACAAATCAAACTAAATGCTCACGGCCGTACAAATTTAGATGAATTTGCGGCGGCGATACGAGGGTTCCCTGAGGTGCTGGAATGCTATGTGTTAATGGGCACTGTAGACTTCATGCTGCGCATCATTGCACAAGACATTGAAGCATATGAACGATTTTTCTTTGACAAACTTAGCCACTTACCCGGCGTCCAAGAAATAAACTCGACGGTCGCCCTATCGGAAATAAAGGCTACAACTGCGCTACCGCTTTATACGGAACACTGAACATATCATTTTAGCCCAGAGATCAGCCAGTAAATCTAGCTAACGCAATGTCCGCTTACGGGAGAGCTAGTTTGTACGTCAAATGACCGCTATTGGGCGCGAAGCGGACTTTCCGTTATCGCGGGCATGCACGGCAGCCCGTCATGAAGCGGCAGCTTTTTCGACCGCCAATGCCCGGAACTCGCTGGGACTCATCTTTGTGTCCAGTTTGAACTTTCTGCTAAAATGCGCTGCGTTGCCGAAACCCCACCGAAGCCCGATCTGGTATATATTTGCGTTGCTGCATGACGGATTGGCAAAGTCACGTTTGCATCCTGCAAGTCGTTCCGAACAAATGAATTGCCATGCTGTCTGACCGCTCCCTTCAAATAGCCAATGCAGATATCGCAACGAGATCTTGTTCGATGCTGCGATCGATTCCAGTGTCAGATCGGGATCCTGAAGCCGCTGCCAGATTTTCGTCTTCACGGTTTCAAGCTGCCCCGCTTTTTGACTGATTTGCTCAGGCGGACCTGACTGCGATGCAACGATCATAGCGACCGCGGCATCGACCAAAGCATCGTATCGCAGCGGATTATGCTCGTGATCGATCTTAACGAGGCTACGAACATATCCCGCCAGCAGATCGGATCCGGGCTCGCCCGATTTGATCCAGCGAGGCAAATTGCGCCAAGTCTGGGGAAGCCAATCCTTGAGACGGTTTAGCGGCAAAGCCACTGAAACCTTGCTCAACCGTTCGATGACCGCAAACTTCATATTCTGGGTATTGTCCCAAATGAATATGTCGCCCGCTTTCAGGACCGCTTCCTGATCGCCGAGGCTCATATGTTCACGACCAGCCTCCACCAACTGGATGATCAGCCGTTCTTCGGGATTGTCTTCGCGGACAGTGTCGGCACCCTTGCGTTCTCCGCCGCACGGATCGCATTCACATGAAATCACTTTCAGATTGCCCAGATCCGTTGCCTTCACCGTGGCACTGAAATTTTCATCCGGCGTTCGAGTGGGCTGCCAATACCCGAAGGTAGAATTAAGTTGGTCGACCCAAGCGTCATAACGCTGACGTGGGTCGTGATCGAGCGACTTCCATGAGTGACTCACTGGACCATGCTCCATGGTGCCTCTCCCATTTACGGCGCTATGCTGCGCCTAATCTGACGCTCACTTATAGCCGAAATGGTGTAAGCTGGCAATTATATTTATGCAGATGCGCACATCTGCATGGCAGCTTGCACTAATTGCACAGGTAGGCACCAGTCAAAATGTATTCCGTTGTTCAGTTCCAGAATTTCGATTTGGAAGTCTTTCCAATCCCGGGATTGAGTGAATTTGTAGGATCAAGCGAGCGATAGAAGTCTACGACATTTTCCGGCGCTTGGTAATGATGGCCGAAGTTGTGTTCCGCAGGACACTCAACGCCCATAGAATGCAACTTCTGTACCAGTGTGTTCTCGAACTGAACTGGATCACAGCCAGGTTTCAGTACAAAATCCAGGTGAAAAACGTGGCACAGAAAATGCCCGTATGCGGCGCTGATCAGGACCTGCCCGGCCAAGCCAGATGGGAGCGAAATTTGCCAATCCCTGGCATTGCGCGGGAGCGCACAATCGATGGCAACAAGCGGACCGGCGGCAGCTTCGACATCGCAATAACGGACCATTGCGCCTGCAGTGGCAAATCTCAGTCGCTGTAATGCGTCGGCTTCGACGGAAGAGCATTGATGTGCTGATAGAGAAGAATCTTGATGCACACCGATGTACGATCTGGCTTCGCGGATGCCTTCGTCCGCTACAGTAACCAGAAGCATGTGTTCACATTGATCAGCCAATTTGCGAATTGAGCGAGGTAATGGATGCGGTGCAACGCTTCCGATGGCTTGTAATATATGATCCGCAGGCGATCTTCCAAACAACCCGAACCTTCGAAGAATGCGGTCAATATGCCGCTTCACTGCAAATAGCAGCGGTACGCGGGCTGCACCCAGATGACGGATCGCTACGCAAATGTCGTTTCCGTGGGTTGCAGCAGTGCGGGCAGCTTCCCTATGAAGATATTCGGCTGTCACAGGAAGTGTACGAAACGAACCCAATACGTGATGGCGAAAATCCGCCAAATCCTGAGCATTATCAGTTGTCAAAAGGAAGGTTGCGGTACTTTTTGCGGCCGGATAGCTGTCAACCCGAACGGCAAATATGATGACCTTGCCTGCGCTACCCGCGGCCTCGAAATGACAGCGACTGTCGGCATTGTACCGCGCTGGACTAACCGCGCTAATGTTCCTTACATGCGTTTCATAGTCGGACAGGCAAGCCTCTTGCTGCGGATTTTCTATTTTTGCATCGGCCACTTCGCCTCGGTCCAGCGCAGACAATATTGAAAAGGGATCATCACCGATTGCGAGCCCAAGATTGTTGACCAGCTCGAGACGACCTTGCGCATTCACGCGTGCAAAAAGAGCAAAGCGGGTGAATGCGGGCCCTCTGCCGACCAACGCACCTCCCGAGTTGTTGCATATTCCGCCAATGACGGAGGCGCCAATACATGACGAACCAATGACCGAATGCGGAACTCGGCCGCTGGTCCTTAATCGCTCCTCCAGCAAGGTGAGGGTTGAGCCTGCAAGACAAATCGACTGGGTGCCACCGAGTATCGGGATGACGGCATCGATCCGTAGCGTGCTGATCACAACGACCGGACGGTCGTAACTGCCATAAGGTGTCGAACCGCCTGTAAGCCCTGTATTCGCAGCCTGCACGATCATGATGACATCGCATGCGGCGCAAAGTTCTGCAGTACGCCAGAGCTCGACTAGCGAACCTGGCTTCGCAACGGCAAGAACATCTCCCGCACCGATACGATATCCGGTTCGGTATGGCAGCGTAGTATTTGCGTCGCTAAGCACATTTCTGTGCCCGACGACGCCCCGCAATCTGGCGATCAGACTGTTACGGTCGTTATCAAGCTGCGAACCGCCAGGATCAGCCTTGGCTGGCAAGCCAAGCAGCCTCAGCAGCATCCCAAGTGACAAGCGCAACCGTCGTGCCGCCTTCTTCATTGACGAACTGTAAGGGGCCAAGAAAGGTCATATAGAATTCGCTGTCTACAGGAAAATAGGTCTTGCCGTGAAAGGCGCTCGTCGCTTCATAGCCATAAGCCGGCGCATTCACCGTTTCACCGCCGGATCCTACGCCTCCGCGAATTTCCATTCTGCCTTTTGTCAGATAGTATTCGCCCGGGCCGATATGATGGTGGCTTGCAAAGAACGAACCTGCGGGGCACTCGAAGATTGCAGCCCAGGATCCCAGTTCAGGTGCTACGTTCAGCAGCTTCCATTTGATTCCACCCTGACTCAACGCCGTTGGAAAGTCGACCCACTCAAGACTGTCTAATTCTACCGAACGGCATTCGATCGGTGTTGCTGCCTTAGTCATATCCATCCTCCATAAAATTGTTATTAATCGCCTTTTGAGTTCTGCTCAGACCATGTTTGCTAGACTGATCGGGTTGAGAATTTCGATCCAGTATCCGTCGGGATCGGCGATAAAGGCCAGGCCTTTCATTCTCCCTTCCTCCGGACGCTTCACAAATGTCACGCCAAGGGTTTCGAACCAGGCGCAAGCTGCGTCGACGTCGCTGACCGCGATTCCAATGTGTCCGAACCCGCGCGGTTCGACATTTCCGTTGTGATGCCGAAAGGCGGGATCTGTTTCAGTACCCCAGTTGTGCGTGAGCTCGAGTATCGCTTTTTGGCGAAACGCGTATGCAGTGCGCGCGGTTCTGTCGTTTGGTACAGGCTCATCTTCGTTGCGAACATATCCCAGAAAATACAGAGAAAATTCGGCGTCTGGAAAGTCGAGCTTCTGGATCAGCGTCATTCCCAGCACGTCGGTGTAGAAAGCAAGCGAAGCTTGCGGGTCGCGGATGCGCAACATCGTCTGATTGAAGACGAAGCCCTCGGTTTCAGGCGAATGGTTGGTAATCAATGACCTGCTCCAATTGGGTTGCAATTGCGAAGGTTTTGCCTTGCCTTCACACGCACCGCTATAACACCTTGCCGGATTTTGGCTTTTCCGACAGTGCTAGGAACCATGACAAATCACGCATGGCAGCAAATGCCCGATCAATGCATGGATTGCGAAACACGTTTGCACTCTAAGAGCAGAAATGCATGTTCGCAGCGAGTACTCTTAAAAAAAATAATCAGGGAGTGTGTCATGGCTTTAGTTTCGAAAACTGCAAATCGGTCGCTTATCAATTCATCGCAATGGCGCATGCTGGTAGGGACCAGCGCGATATCCTTTGCCGCAATGGCCCTCGTCGGGCCTGCAAATGCACAGGATGTGGAACTCGCAGCCAGCGTAGCAGTCGAAAACAGCGAGGATGATAACCCAGCGGTCATTGTGGTAACGGCGCGGAAACGCGCTGAGTCGACACTCAAGGTTCCAGAGACAGTAACCGCATTTTCCGAAGCTTCGCTAGAACGCGCGAACATCCAAGACATTGACGATGTCGGTCTCGCCGTCCCGAATCTTCAGCTCAGCACCCGGACCGACGGCTTTCCCAATGTTACCGTTCGTGGCTTGGGTGGATTCGGAAACACGCAAGGCGTCGGCTTCTACCTTGATGATGTTCAGCTTTATGCCGATGCCTCCTCACGCTTCGGAGACCTACAGCGCATCGAAGTACTGAAAGGCCCCCAAGGTATTCTTTACGGCGGATCAAACATCGGTGGAGCAGTCAAGTTTGTGAGCAAAAGGCCAGAACCTGGTGCTTTTTACGGTGAAATTTCCGCGCGTGCCGGCACCGATAACTATTTTGATGGCGAGGTGGAGTTGAACCTGCCGCTGGGCAAGAATTGGGCATTGAAAGTTTTCGGTTTTGCCGAGACCGATGATGGCTACCTCATTAACCCTCGTACGCCTCGCCAGAACGGCCGTCGCGCAGGTGCAGACGAGGATATCGCGAAGCGTGAACAGTATGGAGCGCGGGTATCCTTATTTGGTGAGGTCGGTGATGCCGAGGTTTACCTAACTGCGCGGTACAACGAACTCAAATCTGCGAATAATCCCTGGATACGCGAACTTGACGGAAACTTCCGTTATAGCCGCCTCGTTGATACCAGCTACAATCCTCGCAACGAGCGAGAAACATTAGGATTGACAGGGCATATCGATATTCCGGTTGGCGACCTCACCATCCAATCCATTACCTCGT
>CALGEE010000324.1 GCA_937881525.1 uncultured Sphingomonadales bacterium
TGGCCCGCGAGGTTGGTCAAGATTATACGCTCCAACATGATTTGTCGCGGGAGTTTCCCGAAGATGTCTTTCGCAAGATGGCTGACCTTGGCTGGCTCGGCCTGCTTGTGCCGGAGAAACTTGGCGGCATGCAGACCGACCCGGTCATGTTTGCGATCTTCTGCGAAGCAATTGGTAAATATAGCTTAGATACCGCCGCCTGTATCATGACCTCGATGTTCACTGTTCAGAATATCTGCACTCACGGCACGCCTGAGCAGCAGGCGCAATACATCGCACCCTTCCTGCGTGGCGATGCTAAATTCTCAATTTCCATAAGCGAGCCCCAATCGGGATCTGACGCAGCAGGCGGTCGCTCCACAGCTCGGCTCGACGGCGACGAATGGGTGCTCAATGGCAACAAGGTCTGGTGTTCAGGTGCCCAGTTGCCCGGCGCAACCATCGCCATTCTGGCGCGTACAAGCCAAGAGCGTTATGACGGCTTCTCTTTATTTTTGGTGCCCAACACGACGCCGGGGTTGCATATCAAGAAGATGAATACTCTTGTTCGTAAGAGTCTCGGCACCACCGAGTTCTTTATGGACGACATGCGGATCCCGAAGTCGGCGTTGCTCGGGGAAGTCGGCAAGGGCTGGCGTTATATCGGCGAGCATCTCGATCTAGAGAGACTGAGCATCGCTGCCTCGCAGGTCGGAAATGCGCGCACAGCGCTGGATGACACCAAAAAATATTTGAGCGAACGTGACGCATTTGGCAAGAAGCTCTCATCCTATCAGGTGCTTAAACACCGTATGGCTGACGACGAAACCGAACTCGCGGCGGCGCGGCTGTTGGTCTATTATGCCGCTGACAAACTGGCACGCGGCGAACCCGCCAATGCCGATGTGGCCAAAGCCAAACTGTTCACTGCCAAGACACTGTTTCAGATTGCCTTCAACGGAATGCAAGCACTTGGCGGCTATGCTCAACTGCCTGAATATCATATGGAGCGCTACTTTCGCGAAGCCAAGCATGGCATGGTTGGCGGGGGCACAAATGAAATTTTGCGCAGCATTATCGCGAAGTCGATGGGGCTGGGGCGTGAGGGTTAAGGAGTAGACTAAGCGTGGCAACTGTTATCGATCCGGCTAGCGGCCCGCGAGAAGCCATCATGGACGCGGCAGTGCACTTGTTTGGCAAGCAAGGGTTTAGCGGCACATCGATGCGGGACATTGCGAACGCAGTCGGGGTTCTGCCAGGAAGCCTCTATGCGCACATCGCGAGCAAAGAGGCGATGCTCGTCGATATTGTTGACGATGGAATTCACAGGTTTCTCGACGCTGTTCGGCCGCACATTGTATCGGGCGCGACACCCGCGGAGAGGCTCCGTGCAATGGTGATCGCCCATGTATCCGTCGTCGCTGATAATCCCGAACGCTCACTCGTTGTTTTCCATCAATGGCGCTTTTTGGGAGATGACAACATTCAAGCCGCTATTGGCAAACGCCGTGATTACGAGCAGGCGTTCATCGGTGTGATCGAGGATGGCATCAAATCTGGGACATTTCGAGCGACTCTGAACCGCCGTATCGCTGTGCTGTCGATACTCGGCGCGCTAAACTGGACCCCGGAATGGCTCTCGCCCAATGGAGCGCTTTCACCCGAGGAAGTTGGGGGGGTCATCGCGGACACTCTATTTATGGGCCTGCGCGGTTAAAGCGAATTTTTGTGCTCGCGCTTGACAGATAATGGTTCCTATCATATCGAAAAACAAATGATTGTTTTGAGGTTTAGATGACACGGCGCGCCTTCTCTGATCCGCAGGTAAAATGCTTTGAAGATTTCGAACTTGGCGACACGATGACGACGCGAGGTCGCACAGTCGATATTGGCGATATAACCAGTTTTGCCGGGCTGACGGGTGATCATTACCAACTTCACACCGATGCTACGTTCATGGAAGGCTCGCGCTTTGGCCAACGCATCGCGCATGGTCCGCTGACTTTCTCGCTCGCAGTCGGCTTGATTGGGGGCAGCGGATTTTATGGCGACGCCATTGCCGCGCTTGTCGAAATAACGGGCCTCAAGGCGACCAAGCCGGTGTTCGCGGGCGACACTCTTCACGTCGTTGCCGAAGTTACGGGGCATGAAACGACGGGCGGAAAATATGGCATACTGGCGGTCACCTATTCAGTGCGCAATCAATCGGGAGACGAGGTGATGACGTTTCTCCAGACCATGCTGGCAAAGCGGAGAGTTTGAATGACAGAAAATTGGCAATTGCATGTCGACGCGGGTCAGGAGAATGACCCCGTGTTCGTGGGCGTTGGAGAAATCCCGACCGGAAAGTTTCCGGATCGCAGCTTCATTGAGGGCCTCACAAGCGTCGCCGTCATGGCACTCAGGGATGCGGGGATGGTGCCAAGGGATATCGACACGATCCTGCTGATCCCGTGCCTGCACAGCGGCGCGGATCAGGCCGATCTGGTCTTCTCGCGCATGGCAGAAGAGCTGGGAATCCACGGCTCATGCAAGTCGAGCTTCATGGTGCATTCCGGCGGGTCGACCAGCGACAACGCGGTGCGCGCAGCCCACGGACTGATCGCAACAGGTCACGCAAAAAACGTGTTAGTGCTCCAATGTGAACGCTGGGGTTCAGCTGACCTTAATGAGATGATCACCATGTTGTCGAAAAACGGCATCCCCGGCGAATGGGAATTGCCGACGGGCATCCAGTTCAATGCCATCGGCGCTATGATAATGCGGCGCTATATGCACGCGTCGGGCAGCACGGCGGAGGAACTGGCGTCGGTCTGTGTCACATTGCGCAAATGGGCGAACCTCAACGAAAATGCGATGTTCTACACCAAGCCACTGACGGTTGAGCAGATACTCGCTTCGCGCATGGTCGCTGACCCGCTGCACAGTTTTGAATGCCCGCCAATGGCCGACGGGGCCTGCGCTTTTGTGATGACGAGCGCCGGTGTCGCGAAAAAACGTGGCATCAGCCGCGGCGTCAGAGTTGCGGGCTCTGGGGGCTGCGTCAGCCATTACTGTTTGAGCCAAGAAGCTGATCAGGCTGTGCTTGGCTGGCCCTTGGCGGCGGAGCGGGCGTGGAACCAATCGGGCTGGGGTCCTAAGGACGCGGACATTGGCGAAATCTATGACAGCTATGCTGCAGTCACGGCGATCGCACTGGAGGGAATCGGCGTCGCCGAAAAGGGAGAAGGAGCGCGCTGGTTTGCTGCGGGCCATGGTGATCCTGGCGGTAAGTTGCCGATGAATACCAATGGCGGGCTGCTTTCGGCGGGGCACACGGGCGTTGGCGGCGGCACGGCCTTGCTGGTCGAAGGTATCCGCCAATTGCTGCACCGTGCGCCTGCAAAGCGTCAGGTTGAAGGCTGCGAACGTGCGATCATTGGCGGCACAGGCGGCTCCTACATGGATGCGCAGATCCTTTTGCTCGAACGCACGAAATTAGGGGCCTGAACGATGAAAACACCTGTTATCGTATCCGATTTCCGTGCAGGCCTTGCTGGCGGAGACCTGCTGATCCAGAATTGTCATGACTGCGGCAAACCCAATATGTGGCCGCGCTATGCCTGTCCGCATTGCCAGTCTGATAATCTCGGCTGGGTAAAATCGTCGGGCAAGGCCGTATTGCACAGCTTCTGCGTCTTGCGCCAAGGTGCGCCCGAAGGGTTTGAGGGTGATTTGCCTTATGCCATTGGCGTGGTGAAACTGCCCGAGGGTGTTCAACTACTTGTCCGGCTAGAGGCGACTGGGGAGAATGACTGGTCGGCTTATGGGTGCGACGATGAGGTTGAGTTTGTTGCCGTCGACCCCGGCGAGATCGAGCGTCGTCCATGTGCCACATTCCGCCGCGTAGGTTGATGAACAGTTTCTCTTTCCTCGAAAAATCAGCGCGACAATGGCCCGATAC
>CALGEE010000325.1 GCA_937881525.1 uncultured Sphingomonadales bacterium
TCTCATCGTAGTGCCGAAGGAACGAAGATGAGACCAAAACACGCTGGCCAACCGAAGGCCTCTGCCGAGCGTGTCGTGAAGGACATTCGGCGTGCAACCTGGCGACGGATGCTGCCCGAGACTATGCGCGGCTTCCATCATTAGCATGTTAGCACATAGGATAACATCTAGGTTGCTCCAAACAGCTTTAGACACTAACTCTCCTGCAACTAAGGATGGTCTAAAAAATGTCGCGACGTAAAGCAGTTGTTATTGGTGCGGGTATCGGCGGCATATCATGCGCCACACGATTACAAAGCCTCGGCTTTGATACGGAAATAGTTGAGGCGTTGGATGCACCCGGCGGTCGCGCATATGTGCGCAAGGTCGATGGATTTGTGTTCGACATGGGCCCGACTGTGCTTACCGTGCCCCATTTCATCGAGGAATTGTTCAGCCTGCAGCAAGACCATGCGATGCTTGGCGAGCCGGATTTTCCTGCCGGCACTTTGGACGAAAACTGCAGAATTCGGGAGGGCGTCTCGGGCGGACCGAATACAAGCAAATATGTCGAGATAGTCCCAATACTGCCATTTTATCGCATCTATTTCGACGATGGCACGTTTTTTGATTATGATGGCGATCCGGTCAGCACCCGTGAACAGATCAAGCAATTGGCGTCCGAAGATCTCGCCGGATATGAAGCCTTTCATGACCAAGCCCGCGCTATTTTTCACCGCGGATTTTTGAAGCTGGGATATACCTATTTTGGAAGCCTTGGGTCGATGCTGCGCGTCGTGCCTGATTTGCTAAAGCTCGGTGCGGTCCAGTCCTTGTTCGGCATGGTTAGCAAATATTTCAAGTCAGACAAAATGCGCCAAGTGTTCAGCTTTGAGCCTCTGCTGGTCGGCGGCAACCCGATGAAGGTGCCTGCGATCTATGCCATGATCCATTTTGTCGAAAAGACCTGGGGCATTCATTATGCCAAGGGAGGCACCGGCGCTCTCGTCGCAGGGCTCGTCAAGAAATTTGAGGATATGGGCGGTCGGTTGCGGGTCAATGCACCCGTGAAGCGTATTTTGGTGGAAAATCGGACCGCCAAGGGTGTGGAATTGGAAGACGGGGAGGAAATTGCTGCGGATGTAGTCGTGTCCAACGCGGATTACGCAACCACTTACCTAAAACTGGTCGATAAGGCGCATCGGCGGATCAACCGCGATGCGCTGGTGAAATTCCGTAAGCAGTCAATGTCGTTGATGGTGATCTATTTCGGTTATGAACGCCGCGACAATGACCCCGATTTGCGCCATCACAACATCATCCTTGGTCCACGCTATGAAGCGTTGCTCGACGAGATTTTCGAGCAAAAGGTAATGAGCCCGGACTTCTCGCAATATCTCCATATCCCGACCCTGACTGATCCGACCCTAGCTCCTCCGGGTCATCATGCTGCATATACCCTCATCCCTGTACCCAATAATGCGAGCGGCATTGACTGGGATATAGAAGGACCAAAATTGTCTGCCCGAGTAATGAACTTCCTCGAGGAACGGGGCTATATTCCTGACCTTGCAGCGCGTCTGAAGCATATGAGCTTCATCACGCCAGATTATTTTTCAGAAACGCTGGGTTCATATCTTGGAAACGGTTTTGGCGTTGAACCCGTCCTGACCCAGACCGCATTCTTCCGCCCACATAATAAGTCGGAAGATGTGCACAATCTATATCTGGTAGGCCAAGGAACGCAGCCGGGTGGCGGTACGCCCTCGGTGATGATGTCGGCTAAGATGACCGCACGTGAGATAGCCAGGGACTTGGGCGTCGAAGCATCGGTCATAAATGGCGTGCCGGAGCAGCGGGAAGCCGCAGCCTAACGGTTACCTATCCATCCGGCGGGTTACCCTTGGCAGGGTCTCCCGTATTTTGAAACGCATTGCCGTTCCGCTTCGCGTCTAATGATCGCCGTGCAATGGCAAGCTAGCGGTCCCTGAAACCAGACGTTCAATCGAACGGGTAAGTACGTAATGGAACAGCAGATATGTCAGCGCCATAACACACGCCATTGTTCTAGCGGCTTGGGAGCGCGGCTGCGGCTGCGTGATTAATGGACAAGGTATCATGATCTGCATCGCTATGGGCTATCCGAACGAAGCATTCGTCGCCAATGATGTAAAGTCGCGGCGCAAGTAAAATGCCAGTTTTGTCCGTTATGTCGGTTTTGACACTGCTGGCTAACTCTGAACCGCAAGCGCGCTACCAGTTTGTCTAGCAAACTGCATTCCTTAGGTTCATGGTAGCGTCATAGAGGCGGCGTGTTGCGCAACACAGCCCGGTGGAGGGGGAAGCGCATGAAGAAATTTGGTCCGGTTTTGGTGGCGCTTGTTATAGCTGTGCTGTTAACGCTTTTTGCAACGACCCCGCCAAAAGCAATACCCGCTAATGCCCCAGCACCAAGCTTCTCCGCAATACGGGCCATGGCGGATGTGCGGACCATAGCAAAGCATCCGCATGTCACCGGCTCGGCTGAGAACGCAGTCGTGCGCGAGCACATCATGCGCCGCATGGAAGCGCTCGGGATGGAGGTTTCGACCAGCACAGGCCTCATCGACGCTAAGGGAACAAAACGGCTCAATCACTGGAGCGGGCGCAATGACCCACCGGCTACATTGGTCAATTTAATCGGCATTCTCCCCGGAAAAAATCGCAGCGCGCCGTCAGTTGTTCTGATGTCGCACCATGATACGGTTTGGAGCTCACCCGGTGCCGCCGACGATACAACGGGCGTTGCTGCAAGCCTGGAGGTCGTGCGCGCAATCCGCGCCCGTGGGCAGCAGGAACGCGATCTGGTCATGCTGGTCACCGATGGCGAAGAACTTGGCCTACAGGGCGCGCGTCAATTTTGGGCGGACGATCCTTTGCGCAAAAGCGTTGGCGCAGTGATCAACATGGAAGCACGCGGCGGCGGCGGACGCACCACTTTGTTTCAAACCTCACACCAGAACGGTGCAGCAATGCAGGTCTATGCCGATGCGGTCCGTCGCCCTGGCGCCTCTTCACTTGCCGCTTTCATTTACGCAGTCCTGCCCAATGACACCGATCTGACACCTGTTATCAAGCATGATTACGCGGCCTATAACTTCGCCTTTATCGGGCGATCCGGCCTCTACCATTCACCAATGGCGACGCCGGACAACCTCGATCAAGGGTCTTTACAGGACATGGGTGGGCAGGTTCTCGACCTTACCGACGCGCTCCTTAAGGCAGATAAACTCCCCCAAAGGGCGGCCGATGCCGTGTTCTTTGACCTATTCGGTATCTTCACTGTGATCTACCCTGTTTGGCTAGGCTGGGTCATGATGATCATGGCGGCAGGCGGAATGGTTTGGGTCGTACGGCAGGACGGAACAGACGGCCTGACGGCCGGTGCCAGACGAATGCTGGCGCTGATATTGGGGGGTGCAGTGATACTGTTCGCGCTCAACCGCTTATCGCTTGGGCTTGCGCCCGCCAATTATTATGACCGTTTGGCCGCGATCCCCCGGCTAGAGGCTATGGTAGCGCTGGGATCGCTGGCGGCGTTTCTCGTGCTGTTTGCAACCTGGCGGCCAAGCCGCGTTGGTGTCGTAGGTGCCGCGCTG
>CALGEE010000326.1 GCA_937881525.1 uncultured Sphingomonadales bacterium
GCTGTTCCTCTGGAACCCCCGCCGCCCCCTCCGACTACGGGAAGGGATGCGGTTTTGGTTGTGCTTTGGCGAAAAATTACCGCGATCAGACGCGGAAACCGGCGATGGGTAACTGACCTGGCGCTTAACATTGGAACCGGTGGGGACTATTCCCATCACCTTATTTGTCTAGACGGGAAGAGAACCGCCAATGCCAACGATCCAACAGCTGATCCGGAAACCCCGGCAGCCTAAAGTAAAACGCAGCAAGTCCATGCACTTGCAAGAATGTCCACAAAAACGCGGTGTCTGCACACGCGTTTATACAACAACGCCTAAGAAACCGAACTCGGCGATGCGGAAAGTTGCAAAAGTCCGTTTGACCAATGGTTTTGAGGTGATCAGCTACATCCCAGGTGAAAGCCACAACCTGCAAGAACACTCTGTTGTTTTGATCCGCGGGGGCCGGGTAAAAGATCTTCCTGGTGTGCGTTATCACATCCTGCGCGGTGTTCTGGATACTCAGGGCGTCAAAGATCGTAAGCAACGTCGTTCGAAATACGGCGCGAAGCGTCCGAAGTAAGGGAATCAAGATATGTCACGTCGTCACGCCGCTGAGAAGCGCTCTGTCCTGCCCGATGCCAAATATGGTGATTTGGTGCTGACAAAATTCATGAACAACTTGATGCTCGATGGTAAAAAATCCGTTGCAGAACGCATCGTCTACGGTGCGCTGGAGCGTGTCGAAGCCAAGGTCAAGCGCGCACCTGTTGAGATGTTCCACGAAGCTTTGGAAAACATCAAACCTTCCGTCGAAGTGCGCTCACGCCGCGTCGGTGGTGCAACCTACCAGGTGCCTGTTGAAGTACGTCCCGAGCGGCGCGAAGCTCTTGCAATCCGTTGGTTGATTACAGCCAGCCGCAAGCGCAACGAAAACACAATGGAAGAGCGTCTTGCTGGCGAATTGTTGGACGCGGTGCAATCCCGTGGTTCCGCCGTCAAGAAGCGCGAAGACACTCACAAGATGGCCGACGCAAACAAAGCGTTCAGCCATTATCGCTGGTAATCCCACAGAGGCTGAACAGATATGGCACGCGAATATCCACTAGAGCTGTACCGCAACTTCGGTATCATGGCGCACATCGATGCGGGTAAAACAACCTGCTCCGAGCGGATCCTGTATTATACAGGTAAAGAGCATAACATCGGTGAAGTGCATGATGGCGCTGCAACCATGGATCACATGGAGCAAGAGCAAGAGCGTGGCATCACGATCACTTCTGCTGCGACCACCACTTTTTGGGAGCGCACAGAAGACGGTGTGTCCCCAGACAGCCCCAAGCACCGCTTGAACATTATTGACACTCCAGGCCACGTTGACTTCACAATTGAAGTTGAGCGGTCCTTGGCGGTTCTTGATGGCGCGGTCTGCGTGCTCGATGCGAATGCTGGTGTTGAGCCTCAAACCGAAACAGTTTGGCGTCAAGCGGACCGCTACAAGGTTCCACGGATGGTTTTTGTCAACAAAATGGACAAAATCGGCGCGGATTTTTTCAACTGTGTTGAGATGATCGAAGATCGTACAGGTGCGGTGGCCGTGCCAATCGCTTTCCCAATTGGCGCAGAGACTGAACTGGAAGGTTTGGTTGATCTTGTGACGATGGAAGAGTGGCTATGGCAGGGTGAAGACCTTGGCGCCTCTTGGATCAAAGCTCCAATCCGTGCTGAGCTGCAAGAAGCAGCTGATAAATGGCGCGCCAAATTGGTTGAATCTGCTGTCGAGCAAGATGATGAAGCCATGATGGAATATTTGGAAGGCAATGAGCCCGACGTTCCGACGCTGCGCAAATTGATCCGCAAGGGTACATTGGCGATGGCATTCGTGCCTGTGCTTGGTGGATCTGCGTTTAAAAACAAAGGTGTTCAGCCCTTGCTGAACGCGGTTGTAGATTACTTGCCGAGCCCTCTCGATGTTGTCGACTATATGGGCTTTAAACCCGGCGATGAGACAGAAACCCGTGACATCGCCCGCCGTGCGGATGACGACATGCCCTTCTCTGCGCTGGCGTTCAAAATCTGGAATGACCCCTTTGTTGGCTCTTTGACCTTCACACGGATTTATTCTGGCAAATTGGAAAAAGGCGATTCTTTCTTGAACTCCACAAAGGGTAAGAAAGAGCGCGTGGGTCGTATGATGATCATGCACTCCAATGACCGTGATGAAATCTCAGAAGCATTTTCTGGCGACATCATCGCTTTGGGTGGCCTGAAGGACACAACAACTGGGGATACACTTTGTGCGGTGAATGCTCCGGTGGTTCTGGAAACAATGACTTTCCCAGAGCCTGTGATCGAAATTGCGGTTGAGCCAAAAACCAAGGGCGACCAAGAGAAAATGGGCCTGGCGCTGCAGCGTCTGTCTGCTGAAGATCCATCCTTCCGCGTGGAAACTGACATTGAATCAGGTCAGACCATCATGAAAGGCATGGGCGAGCTGCATTTGGATATCCTTGTGGATCGTATGCGCCGTGAGTTTAAAGTCGAAGCCAATATCGGTGCGCCACAGGTGGCCTATCGTGAGACCATCGGCCATGAAGTCACCCACACTTACACCCACAAAAAACAATCGGGTGGTTCTGGTCAATACGGTGAGGTCAAGCTGACCATCACACCGACCGAGCCGGGTGAAGGTTATTCTTTCGAATCTCGCGTCGTTGGCGGCTCGGTTCCAAAGGAATATATCCCAGGTGTTGAAAAGGGTATTCGCTCCGTTATGGACAGCGGTCCTCTGGCTGGCTTCCCTGTGATCGACTTCAAAGTGGCTTTGCTTGAGGGTAAATATCACGATGTTGACTCCTCTGTTCTGGCCTTTGAGATCGCATCGCGGATGTGTATGCGCGAAGGCATGCGTCTGGCTGGCGCGAAACTGCTTGAGCCTGTGATGAAGGTCGAAGTGATCACACCTGAAGAGTATACAGGTGGCATCATCGGCGATTTGACATCGCGTCGGGGTCAAGTTCAGGGTCAAGAAAATCGCGGCAACGCGATTGCAATTGATGCCTTTGTGCCTTTGGCGAATATGTTTGGTTACATCAATACTCTGCGTTCCATGTCTTCGGGCCGCGCCAATTTTACCATGCAGTTCGATCACTACGAACCTGTTCCGTCGAATATCTCTGAAGAGATCCAAGCGAAATTTGCATAAACGTGGTGGGCCACTGGCCCACCCTACACCAACCCGTAGGGTGGGCATTGTGCCCACCGCCACGAACAACAAGAGGAGCCACCCATGGCTAAGGAAAAGTTTGAACGCTCGAAACCCCACGTTAACATCGGCA
>CALGEE010000327.1 GCA_937881525.1 uncultured Sphingomonadales bacterium
CCGGGTGTTTCTTTTTGCAACGCGCCAATGCGGCCAACAGTTTCATTTAGGAATTTGGTCCAACTCATGGTATCACTTTCTCTATCTGGATGCGGGGAAACAGCGGTTATGAAACTTGAAGACATGACATGGCTCGAAGTCGAGCACTATCTCGAGACGCAGCGCGGAGTGATCTTGCCAACGGGCTCGATTGAACAACACGGACCCCTTGGCTTGATCGGAACAGATGTGATTTGCGCGCGTGAAATTGCCTGGCGGGCGGCGAAACAATGCAGTGCCATTGCCGCCCCCGAATTGGCCTATGCCCCTGCCCCGTTCAATATGAGTTTCCCTGGAACAGTTTCTTTGACACCAGATCTGTACACCGAATTGGCTAGTCAGGTTCTGTTTGGTTTGGCCCATCACGGGTTTGACCGAATTTACATTCTGAACGGCCATGGCGCCAACCTCGCGCCGTTGCGTCTGGCGGCGGCTAATGTCGATGTAGACGTGCGTCTTCGCAGCTGGTGGGATTTCGAACCTGTAAACACCTTGCGCGCGCAGTGGTATGGCGACTGGGAAGGGATGCACGCGACCCCGTCCGAGGTGTCGATCACCCAAGCCACGCACCGCATCATTGCCGACCCTGATCTGCCCCCGCCCCGCAAACTGTCGCCTGACTACATTCTTGGTCACGCTGGGGATAGACACGGGGAACCTGATGCACATCGACGGGACTTTCCTGATGGTCGTGTTGGGTCCCACTCAGCGCTCGCGCGGCCAGAACACGGGACGAAATTGTTGCAATCTGCAGCGCGGGAGGTCGCCGCCGATTACCTGTCTTTCGTTGCCTAGACCTTACTTTCGTCAGATCCCATTTTGCGTTCCAACCAGCGCACGAAGAAGCTGATGATAAGGACAAGCACGAGGTATTCAAGGATCAGCAGCGTGTAGATTTCAAGTGGGCGGTATTCGGTAACCACCAACTCGTTCGCACGACGTGTCAGTTCCTGCATCCCGATAACGGAGGCAAAGGCCGACATTTTTACGATGTAGATAAATTGGTTGGCCAAGGGTGGCAGAATTCGTTTAATCGCTTGTGGCAAAATCACATAGCGCATCGTTTGCTGGTAGTTCAGCCCGACCGTCTTTGCCGCCTCTGTCTGGCCCTTGTTGATCGATTGGATACCAGAGCGATAGATTTCCGCTGTGAATGCAGAGTCCGAAATGGCGAGCGTGATGACCGCTCCCCAGAACGCGTCGATGCTGACGTTGATACCCATCGATTTCAGTACCACCGGCAACCCGTAAAACACCCAGAACAGCATCGGTAACAATGGAATCGCGCGGACAAATTCGATGTAAATACGCGATGGCAGCCGAATCCAGCGGTTCGCGGACATCCCCGGCAAAACAACCAACAATCCGATGAGCATTGAGAGAAACGCAGCGATCAACGAAAGCACGATTGTGGCGCCGAACCCGTTTAGCAAGAAACCAATGTTGTTATAGCCCGACGTTGTGCGCGGGTCGATGACATACCAGCCCCACGTTCCTGCAGACGAGCCACACCCTGCAAGAGCAAGGCAGGCGATGATAATGAGTCCTGTTCTTAGTTTCATGATCCGACCCCTAATGCTGCAAAATTTGGCTAAGGAATTGCTGGCACCGTTCCGATTTCGGCGCCTCGAAAAACTCCTCCGGTGTGCCGGTTTCAATCACTTCGCCGTGGTCCATAAAGATCATTCTGTCCGCGGCGCGGCGAGCGAACCCCATCTCATGGGTGACGCAAATCATAGTCATACCGTCCTCAGCCAGATCAACGATCACGTCGAGAACTTCGGAGATCATTTCGGGATCCAGTGCAGACGTCGGCTCATCGAACAGCATGATTTTCGGTTCCATGCACAGGCTGCGGGCAATTGCGACGCGCTGTTGCTGGCCACCCGACAATCCACTTGGTTTCTTGTGTGCCTGATCGGGGATACGAACGCGTTCGAGGTAACCCATAGCGCGTTCTTCGGCGTCTTTCTTGGACATCCCACGCGATTTCATCGGTCCCAACGTCAAATTCTGCAGGATCGTCAAATGCGGAAATAGGTTGAACTGTTGGAACACCATCCCAACTTCGGATCGGATCTCGTTGATCGATGCTGCGTCCTTCATTTCGATCCCGTCAACCGTGATCGTGCCGGAGTTATGTTCTTCGAGGGAGTTCACACAGCGGATCAAAGTTGACTTGCCGGACCCCGACGGGCCGCACACTACGATGCGCTCCCCGTGTTTTACCGTTAGATTAATGTCTTTGAGGGCATGATACGTTCCATACCATTTGTTTAGCTGCGATATTTCAATCGCCGTGCCTGAATTGGACATCATGCGTTCCTTAAGACTAGGGTCCCATATATTAAGACTTGCTTTTCCAAAAAAATCTATTCAAAATTTGAAAAGAACAGACATAAAAACCTGTAACCAACCTAACGGGGGAATAAAATGACTATTTTGAAATCACTTGGCCTTGTTGCGGCTTGCGCCATGTCGCTGATGGGCGCACCTGCTATCGCGCAATCTGCTCTCAACGATATTCTTAGCGGCGGCACCTTGAAGGTCGGCACAACCGGTGACTGGAACCCCATGTCGGTTCGTGATCCAGCCACAAATTCATATGTCGGTTATGACATTGATGTGATGACACAGCTTGCCGCGGATTTGGGTGTCGAGCTTGAGATGGTTCCAACCGACTGGAAAACACTGGTAAACGGTATTGTCGCTGGCAACTACCACATCACCGGTTCGGCCTCGATCAGCCCTGCTCGCCTCAAGGCTGCCGGATACTCAGACAGCTATCTTTCGGTCGAAATCCTGCCCTTCACCACAGAAGACAAACTTGACCAGTTCGACGATTGGGCATCAATCAACATGGCAGACGTAAATGTCGCAACTACATTGGGCACAACGTTCGAAGCTAATACTCGCGCTTGGTTCCCAGACGCTGATATTACTATCGTTGAAGCCCCTGCACGCGGCTTCCAAGAGGTACTTTCGGGCCGCGCGGATGTGTTCATCACATCCAATATCGAAGGATCAACACTGCTAACCAAGTTCCCGAACCTGCGTCAGATCGAAGTCATGGAGCCACGCGCACCAACACCGATCGCAATGTTGCTGCCACAGACCGATCAGGTTTGGATCAACTACGTCAACAGCTGGATCGAACTGAAAGAAGCCCAAGGGTTCTTTGACGAGACAGCTGCAAAATGGGGTTTATGAAGGCCTCTTTTTTTTAAGAATTACATCTAAGAAAACAAACGGCGGCGTCCACACCGGGCGCCGCTTTTGCGTTACCGAATCGCATCTTCTTGACGACCGCAGCCTCCTCACGTATTTCTACCCATAATCCCATTATGTCTGATCTTAATGAAGGTAGTTCAATGACGCACATCGTGATAATCGGCGCGGGGCAAGCTGGCAGTTCAGCGGCCTTCAAACTACGCACTTTAGGATTTGATGGCGATGTAACCCTGATCGGCAGCGAACCTGTTCCACCCTATCAGCGCCCTCCGTTGTCCAAAGGCTATCTGCTAGGCGATGTGACCCGCGAACGTCTGTTTCTGCGCCCCGAAGCCAGCTACGCCGATGAAAACATCCGCCTCATGCTTGGAACTGAAGTGCGCGAAATCGATGCAAAGGCGCGGACGATAACTGTCGCGGATGAGCGACTGAATTTTGATGACCTGATCCTAACGATGGGGTCGTCCCCCATAGAATTACCCGATGCGATTGGTGGAAACCTTAACGGAGTCCACTCCGTACGCACCCTTGCAGATATCGACGCAATGGCCCCCGCGTTTGCCAAGGGTCGCAAAGCGTTGATCGTAGGCGGCGGGTACATCGGACTTGAAGCCGCCGCCGTGGCCGCAAAAATGGGTCTGCATGTAACGCTCGTTGAGATGGCGGACTACATTTTGCAACGTGTGGCATCTGCGCAAACCTCAGACTACTTTCGTACTCTTCA
>CALGEE010000328.1 GCA_937881525.1 uncultured Sphingomonadales bacterium
TTGGACATGTTTCCATATTGGCCGATCCCGTATTTGCCGATTATATGGTGGCTTATGGCAAAGGCGGGCTGCGTTCACTTGGCTTTGGCGCGCTTGATCATCTGGCGCAATTATATTGGTATACAGTGGAATTTGGTCTGATTAAACAACCCAACGGCTTGCGGATTTATGGCGCCGGCATCGTTTCAAGTTACGCCGAGAGCATCTTTGCTCTGGAAGACCCTAGACCCAACCGTATCGCGTTCGACCTGCTTCGGGTCATGCGGACACATTACCGGATCGACGATTTTCAGCAAAACTATTTTGTCATTTCCAGTATCGACGAATTGTTAAACGTTACTGTGGAAAAAGACTTCGCTCCGCTGTACGCGCGGCTGGACATACTTCCTGATATTGCCGCAAGCGAGGTTTTGGCGGATGATGTGCTGATTGCGTAACGTCAGCAGGCCTTTCTAAAGATTTTCTACCATGTTCCAAAATCGCCGGGCGGCTGGCTGGTTCGACCAGTGGCCCGCGTTGGACGCTTCCAGCTATAGGACCTGCGTTTTACCAGCCACAAACATGGCCAGTCGCCGCGATCAACGCGCTTTTGTAAACGAAAACCCTGACGTCTGTAGGCCCGGACGACCGCTTTTGCCTGCGTGTTTAACAATCCGGCCAGTATGAGGGAACCGCCATCGTCTACAATCTCTGCAAGTGAGGGCGCGAGTTCAATCAACGGGCCAGCAAGAATGTTAGCCGTAACAAGGTCGTAGGGCGCGCGTGAGGCGATAAGTGGGTGCGCAGTGCCTTCGGCTACACAAAGCGCAATTTGGCCCTGAGAAACGCCGCAAGACACGTTGTTGGCATTGGCATTGCCTGAGGTGACCTCAACACTTACGGGGTCAATGTCAGACGCCGTCAGATATGCTTTTGGCCACAAGCTGTGTGCAGCGAAAGCGAGCAGGCCAGTGCCCGTTCCAATATCAGCGATCAGGTCAAACCTTTTGCCAGCGCGCTTCATGTCGTCGAGCATTGCCAAGCAGCCGCTGGTGGTTTCGTGGCCGCCAGTGCCAAAGGCGCGACTGGCTTCAATCAGGAAAGGCGTGGCGCCTTCGGGTACCTTGCCGTTGTTGGAACCGGTATGAACATAAAAGCGGCCGGCATGGACTGGCTTTAGCGCCTGTTGGCTCATAACGACCCAGTCAGCGTCGGGTAGTTTTTCCAATACGGGCTTGGCCTTTGCGGCGCTGGGAACGCGGATTTGGATAGCCGAAATCATGTGCGCGTTTGGCTTCTCGTTAAAGTAAGCCTCAAGGCGCCATTTCTCGTCGTTAAAGGCTTCTACTTCGTCGGCTACTATAGTGGGCATCGGTTCTAATGCGGCTAGCCACTCGTCATCACTGTGCAACGCTTCCGCTTCCTTGCGGGTGCAGGGCAGGGTAACCTTCCAGTTCATTGTGCTGCTTCTTTAGCTAGCCGAGCGTCAAGTCGCTCCATTGCTGCTTTAGAATAATTTTTGCAGCCTGCAGGATTCACCAGAGGTTCATTGCCTGAAAGGCGCTCAAAGAAACGCGATTGCGCGGGGTGCGGTGCAATCAGGATGTCGCATGGCTTCAGCTTAGAAACGCGGTTCATTGTCGCCCTTAATACGGCCACATAAGCCGGGTGATCCATAAATCGGTAAGCATCAGCGGAAACGGCACCAAGGCTATCGGCGAAAACAAACTGATGACAGATAGCCCCCTTGCATGATTTCCAGGTCCAGCTCGTTCCGCCCGAGGCGTGGCCGGGTGTGGCGATGGCAGTCATTCTTATTGGTCCAAGGGTAATGGTTTCGCCGTCGCACACAATTTGGTCCACCTTTATGCCAGCGAAGGGCGGCAGAATTTCTAACTGCGGGTCCGTTGGATCCGAGATACCAATCTCAAGGCTTTTGCGTGCTTCGGCCCGTGCCAGCATCCGGGCACCGGTAATGCCCTTTAGCGCTGAAAGCCCACCAACATGATCCAAACTTTCGTGACTGTTGACCAGATATTTCACATCTGCTGGTTTGAAACCAAGTTTGCGGATATTGTCGGCAATGAGTGGCGCAGCCTCGGCAGTCGCGCCGTCAATGAGGATATACCCTTTGGGTGATGTTACGAGCAACGACACGATGCCACATGTGCCCACCAATAAACATTGGCAAATATATGCGCGGGCGGCGCGGAATCGCTCCAACCCTCACGGACTTCGCACTTTGACGCCAGTGTAGTACCATCCTGTGCATTGCTTATGGTTTCTAATGGCACCATCGGCGCGCAGGCGGCCAGACCCAATGCCAATACGGCGCTAAGCTTAGCGGACATAGCTGGCGCCATTAACGTCGAGCACCGCGCCGGTCATGGACGGCGGTGCGTCGAGTGAACAGAATTTGACGATTGCCGCGACTTCTTCGGGATCGGCGACTTTGCCTAGGGGAATGTCGGCGAGCAATTTGTCGCCACCGCGGCTTGCCAGATAATCCTCAGCCATTCCTGTCATGGTAAAGCCCGGGCAGATGGCGAAGGCATAAATGCCATCTTTGGCATAAGCGCGCGCGATTGTTTTGGTCATTGCGACCATGCCTGCTTTTGAAGCGGCATAATGCCAATGAGCAGGGCTGTCGCCACGATATGCCGCGCGGCTGGCGATGTTGACAATACGGCCCCATGCCCCGCTGGCTTGCCAATGCAGTACCGCGTGTCGGCACAGGTCGGCGCTGGCGGTCAGGTTGATTTGCATGGTGCGGTTCCAACTCGCTAGCCATTCTGCGTGGGCTCGCGTGATGGGATTTTCTTCAAAAACGCCAGCATTGTTAATGATGACATCGATGCGGCCGCCTAAAGCTGAAAGCGCGTCGGCCCAAAGTCGCGCGGGCACTGCCGGATCGTTCAGGTCGCCGTCCTTGCTGGAGAACGCGACCACAGTCGTTGTGGCTGGGTCAAAGCTTGCGGCAATGGCCGCGCCAATCCCGCGCGAGGCGCCGGTGATGAGGATATGGGTTTTCATCCATGCTGCTTTTCACAGCGTCGATAAAAATTCAACCAAAGTTATCGAACGAGGTTACCAACAAATCGGGGCGCATTAGCTTAAAGAGATGAAAAGATATCGCCCACCACTCTAAACCCGCCTTCAAGCAAGTTGATTTCGGATACGACATTGCTGGCGCCTTACCGAACGGCGGAAAAACCTAATTGAACAAATTGGTTGTCGAATTCCGTTTTTCGCAAAGTGCGGGCCTTGCAGGATGCTGCTAATCGATTAAAGAGCGACAGAATGTCGAAAACTGGCAATTATGAAGGACGCTAAACTTATGGCGAAAAACCCGAACCGACCGCTTTCACCGCATTTACAGGTGTATCGTTGGTCGCCGCAGATGGCGGTTTCGATTTTCCACCGTGCGACAGGCTTCGTTCTCGCGACTGCCGGGATGATGACTTTATTGTGGTGGCTGTCGGCAATCGGTGGTGGTGCAGAAAGCTATGCGACATTTGTAAAATATGTTGTGTCGGCTGGAACCGACGGCAGCGGTGTTCAAATCGCCAGTAACTGGTTCTTCCGCCTTGTTGCCTTGGCCGTCACCTTCAGTTTCTTTCAACATTTGGCGTCTGGCCTTCGCCACCTCGTTCTAGATATCGGCGCAGGTTATGAATTGAAGACGAACCGTACATGGGCATCGGTTGCATTTGTTGCAGCCTTTTTTGCAACTGCATTCGTGGCCCTGTTTGTGGCATCGCGCTTTATCGGAGTTTTGTGATGGACAGTAGAACAAATATTGGCCGCGTGCGTGGCTTGGGTTCGGCAAAGCATGGCGGGGAGCATTGGCTTAAGCAGCGCCTGACTGCGGTTGGCAATGTGCTACTGACGACTTGGTTTGTGCTGTCCTTGTTCATGATCCCAAGTTTTGAATATGGCGCACTTGCGCAGTGGCTTGCCCAGCCGCTGGTGGCGGTTCCAATGATCTTGATGATCGCGAACATTTTTAGCCATGTCAAACTTGGTCTTCAGGTGTTGATTGAAGATTATGTCCATGACGAGGGCCTCAAATTCGCGTCGATGACACTTCTTAATTTCTACGTCATCGCCAGTGCCGTGTTTGGCATTTTTGTTGTCGCAAAACTCGCATTTACCGGAGCGCCCGCCTGATGTCAGACGCATATAAGATTATTGACCATATCTATGACACCGTCGTCGTCGGCGCCGGCGGGTCAGGTCTGCGCGCCACTATGGGCAGCGCGGAAGCCGGTTTGAAGACGGCTTGCATTACCAAGGTGTTTCCAACCCGTTCGCATACGGTGGCCGCACAGGGCGGTATCGCCGCGTCTTTGGGCAATAACTCGCCAGATCATTGGACCTGGCACATGTATGACACGGTCAAAGGCTCCGATTGGCTTGGCGACCAAGATGCCATTGAATATATGGTCCGTGAGGCCCCTGCAGCGGTATATGAGCTTGAACATGCTGGTGTGCCATTCTCACGCAATGCAGACGGCACCATCTACCAGCGCCCCTTTGGCGGACATATGCAGAATATGGGTGAAGGCCCACCAGTTCAGCGGACTGCTGCTGCGGCGGACCGCACGGGTCATGCCATGTTGCATGCCTTGTACCAACAGAGCCTGAAATATGACGCGGATTTCTTTATCGAATATTTCGCGCTCGACCTCATTATGGAAAATGGTGAATGCCGCGGCGTGATAGCCATGTGCATGGAAGATGGCAGCATCCACCGGTTCAAGAGCCACGCTGTTGTGCTTGCAACTGGCGGTTACGGCCGAGCCTATTTCTCCGCGACATCGGCGCACACCTGCACGGGTGATGGCGGCGGTATGGTCCTGCGCGCTGGCTTGCCACTGCAGGATATGGAGTTTGTCCAGTTCCACCCAACCGGCATTTACGGTGCTGGTGTTTTGATTACCGAAGGCGCACGCGGCGAGGGCGGTTACCTGACCAATAGCGAAGGTGAACGCTTCATGGAGCGTTATGCCCCATCGGCTAAAGACCTTGCCTCGCGCGACGTTGTCAGCCGCTCCATGGCGTTAGAAATGCGCGAAGGTCGTGGCGTTGGCCCGCACAAGGACCATATCTATTTGCATCTTGACCATATCGATCCCGCAGTATTGGCGCAGCGCTTGCCCGGCATTACGGAAAGCGGCAAGATTTTCGCAGGCGTTGACCTGACGCGGCAGCCACTGCCGGTGACGCCTACTGTCCACTATAATATGGGCGGTATTCCTTGTAATTATCATGGGCAAGTTGTGACAAAGGTCGGCGATGACCCTGAGGTGATTGTTCCTGGACTGTATTCTGTCGGCGAAGCAGCCTGCGTTTCTGTGCATGGCGCAAACCGCTTGGGTTCAAACTCGCTCATCGACCTTGTGGTGTTCGGACGGGCAACGGGGTTGCATCTGAAGGCATCACTAACCCCCGGTGCGCCGCATAAGGCATTGCCAGCCGACGCCGCTGACTTGGCGCTGTCGCGCGTCGACAAGTTCCGCAGTGCAAAGGGCGGTTCACCGACCGCAGAGATCCGCTTGCAGATGCAGCGCACGATGCAAAAGCACGCCGCGGTTTTCCGCGACACTGCTTTGCTGGAAGAGGGCGTGACCGAAATGCAAAAGGTAAATCAGCGTCTGGCTGACGTTCATGTCACCGACCGCAGCCTGATCTGGAATACCGATCTTATCGAAACGCTTGAGCTTGATAACCTCATGGGGCAGGCTGTTTGCACCATTGAAAGCGCCCACAACCGCAAGGAAAGCCGCGGCGCACATGCGCATGAAGATTTCCCAGAGCGCGACGATGCCAATGGGATGAAGCACACTGCGTCATGGTTTGATGGCTGGGGCGGTTCAGGGGGCAAGGTCAAAATCGACTATCGCCCGGTGCATGATTACACCCTGACCGACGAGGCAGAGTACATTAAGCCAAAACCGCGGGTGTATTGATTTCTGCGAAAACGGAGGCTATGATTTCCAAGCTCAGTTTTCGTTTTACATGATCGAAAATCGAACAGGCGACGATGATTTCGTCTGCTTGCGTGCGCGCCTGAAACGCCTGAACCGCAAACTTCACGGTACCGGCTGCACCAATGGCGCTGGCGGACAAAGCATCATTCAGAGCCGATGCAAAATGCGGGGGCAGGGATGCAACATAGCCATCCACGGGCGGAGGCAATTGGCGTGGGTTTCCGGTGCGCAACGCAACGAAGCTTTGCATCAACGAACTTGCCAGATATTCGGCCTCCGCGTCGGTTTCCGCCGCAATGATATTGAACGCGGCAATCGCGTGCGGGGCATCAAGCACTGCGCTTGGGCGGAAATGGCTACGGTAGATGTGCAGCGCTTCATCCAGCATCTGCGGTGCAAAGTGGCTCGCGAAGGCGAAGGGAAGGCCCAATGCCGCTGCGACCTGCGCTCCGTAGAGGCTGCTGCCCAAGATAGAGAGTTGCACATTCGCGCCAGCGCCCGGCGTGGCGACGATGCCGGTTTGGCCATCATCAGCAAAATAGCTCTGTAATTCCATCACATCGCGCGGGAAAGCATTTGGGTCGCTGTCGAGCGTCCGCCGGATCGCGGCCGCGACGCGTTGGTCGCTCCCTGGCGCACGGCCAAGCCCCAAATCAATTCGGCCGGGATACAGCGCATCCAATGTGCCAAACTGTTCGGCAATGACCACGGGTGAGTGGTTGGGCAACATGATGCCACCCGAACCAACGCGCATCGTCTTGGTTGCAGCCGCAATGTGCCCGATGACAACGCTGGTCGCGGCGCCGGCAATTCCGCGCATGCCGTGATGTTCGGCGACCCAGTAGCGGGTGAAGCCAAGGCTTTCCGCATGCGCTGCCAGATCAGCCGCGTTGGCCAATGCATTTGCGACTGACCCACCTTCAACGACGGGGACGAGATCAAGAAAAGAGAAAGATGTCATGATTCTTAAATGGTGGCTTAGCCCGCCAAAGCCAAGCGCAATCGGCATTTGTTTCCTGATCAGTTAAGCTTAGCGCCAGCGAAGCATCGATCGATCAAGTTCCGATGCGGACTTAACACCCATCAGCCGCATGTCGCGGGCAATTTCGTCGTACAACTTGCCGACGATGCGCTCCACGCCGAGTTGCCCCGCTGCGGCCAATGCATAAAGATAGAGCCGCCCACCTGAACAGGCAGTTGCGCCAGCGGCAATGGCTTTCAGCACATGGCTTCCCCGTTGCACGCCGCCATCGCAAATGATGTCGATTTTACCACCAACGGCGTTGGCGATTTCGGCTATTTGGTCAAATGGGGAGCGCGAACCATCCAATTGGCGTCCACCATGGTTCGACACCATTATCGCAGTCGCGCCAATGTCGACCGCCCGTTTTGCGTCGTCGACCGACATGATACCTTTTAGGCAGAATTCCCCGCCCCAGTCATGCCGTACCTTTTCAGCCATCTTCCAATCCATTGAGGTGTCGAGCATAGTATTGAAATATTCTGCCACGGATACCGCAACATTGGTGCCAGCATCCACATGTGTTTGCAAATTGGGCAGCGAGAATTTCTGCCGGAACATGTAATTCAGTGCCCACATCGGGTGGATGGCGTAGCTTAGGACAGACTCAGGCGTAAAACGCGGCGGTGATGTAAATCCGCTGCGCAAGCAACGTTCGCGGTTTCCGGAAACAATAGTGTCCACAGTCAAGGCAATCGCATCAAACTTTGCGGCCTTACAACGTTCGATCATCGACGTGTTCAGACCCTTGTCCTTGTGGATGTAGAGTTGGAAAAGTTTGGGCGTTTTAATTTTCTCGCCCACCTCCTCGATGCTCACCGTGGCAAGCGAGGAGATGCCAAACCATGTATTGAACCGCTGCGCTACCGATGCAACGGCCCGTTCGCCTTGCCAGTGAAACAGGCGTTGCAACGCCGTGGGTGAGAGCATCAGCGGCATATCAATGCGCTTTCCCATTACGGTTACGCCCATGTCGATGTCCGACACTCCAGCTAATACGTTGGGCACGAGGTCGCAATCGTCAAAGCTTGCGCTGTTGCGCAGTTTGGTCCGTTCATCGTCGGCAGCGCCGTCGATATAATTGAATATGGGTGACGGCAGCCGCGCCCTCGCCAGACGGCGGAAATCGGCTACATTATGACAATCATTCAAACGCATGAACGGGCTATGACATATCTTTTAGACAATTGCATGCATTTGGATTCTTCGTCTAAAATCCATGAGCAGGCACGCTTTCGACGGATGCTTGTCCTGCGTCAACATTGTGTTTAGCGTTGCAAAGCGCATGTAAAGCTCACCCTAAATACAAAGGCACTCTTCCATGTTCCTCAAACGCAAAACAGCACTCATTACCGGATCTACCTCAGGCATCGGGCTTGGCTATGCACGCGCCTTGGCGGCACAAGGTGCGCATTTAATGATTAATGGCTTTGGCGATACGGATGTTATCGATGGCTATGTAGCCGAACTGGCTGAATCTAGCGGCGGAAGGGCCATATATTCTGCTGCCGATATGACCAAGCCGGAAGCGATCCGTGCCATGATGGCCGAGTGTGCAGAAAAGCTTGGCGGGCCTGACATATTGATAAACAATGTCGGGATACAGCATGTCGCGCCCGTTGATGAATTTCCCGAAGATAAATGGGACGCGATTATGGCGATTATCCTGACTTCGGCATTCCACACGACAAAGGCAGCGTTACCCGCGATGAAGGCAAAAGGCTGGGGCCGCATCATTAACACAGGTTCCATGCACAGTCTGGTCGCTTCGCCATTTAAGTCGGCTTATAATGCCGCAAAACATGGCCTTGCGGGTTTTACAAAGACTGTGGCGCTTGAGGTGGCGACACAAGGGATAACGGTGAACAATATCTGCCCCGGATATGTTTGGACGTCTTTGGTGGAAAACCAAATCCCAGACACCATGAAGGCACGTGGGTTGACCCGGGATCAAGTGATCAATGATGTGCTGTTGGCCAATCAGCCGCAGAAGAAATTTGTGCAGGTTGAACAACTGGCGGCATTAGCGGTGTTTTTGTGCCGTGAAGAGGCGAGTGCGATCACGGGCACGAACCTCTCGGTCGATGGCGGGTGGACTGCGCAGTAACAATTGCGTCTGTGACAATAGGTGAAGCTTATTGGTCGGTTATCGCCTTATCGGCACCCGGTGTATCAGTTGGTGTGGTCGCCCCTGGCATCGCAAAGGCAGTGGGTGTGAAGCTGCCGGTGCTGGTTTGTCCAGCATCGGGGTTTGCAGCATCGGTTTGCATAGAAGTCCCAAATGGCAGGCCAAAGTTAGGTTGCGTCGGTTTGCCATCGATGGTCGGCGCGCCGATTTGGAAATCGCTGCCTGGGTCTGAATTGAATTGGACAGGAACGGGGTCCGGCGCAGGCAAAGGAAGTTGAGGTGCAATTTCCGGCACTGACGAAATGTTTTGTGCCGGCGCTTCTTGGGCTTTTGGTGTCAGAGGATCTTTATCTGGAATGACCATCGCGATCAGTCCAGTGACCAACAAAACTCCCAATAGCATTTTTAGTCTATTATCCACGCGACCCAGCCCGTCTGTGTTCGGCGACGGCAATAATAAGTTGGCGTTAACAAAATATGAGCGACGGAAAGTTGTGGCGTATAAAAAAACCGCCGGCATCGCTGCCGGCGGTCAGGTGTTTTTCCTCCCCAGGAAAACTCATAAAACGCTATAGATTACTTCCCGCCAGCGCTGCCTAGCCGGTGGTAAAGCCGTGCAAATTTAACGGATTCTGGCTTATCCTGAATAACTTCAAGATAACGGACCAGTGCTTGACGCAATAAGGTCAAGTCCTCTGTCGAAAGCACGGCGCGTG
>CALGEE010000329.1 GCA_937881525.1 uncultured Sphingomonadales bacterium
CGAAAGGCTATAATGGCACAACGGCAATGTCTCGCCAGTCACCCGATGTTACAGTCAGTGGCGGTCCAGTGATCACTTTTCAGACTATTAAGCAATATCTGGCAACGCCCGCGCATCGCTTTTCCCTGCTCAGCAAGGTCCAGTTCTTCGCCCTTCCACGGCAAAGGAAAAGGGTGCGTTATCCCGGATACCTTGCGATTGAATATGGACAATCCGGCTCGATTCCTTGCGGATGGTCGTCAGACCCTGTCCTTGTCCCTTGCAGGTGTAACTGACGGTAACTGAGTTCGCGCTTGTGCGCACAATATATTGCTCGCAAGCGAGACCGCTATGCCGGATTTGAATTAAGGCATCGGGATTTCCAAGGCAAATTTTGGTAAGTGACCCATCGCTGCCAGTTGCCCGCAGTTGCCAGTTCCCACGCTCCAATGTGTCGAGCAAAGCCAAACCATTATTTGGAGAGACCGCAAAAGCAGTACCTGCCGCCGACAGTAAAAACAGGCAAATAAGATAATATCGAAGGTGCATAATCTTACGTCCGTAAACCAGTCAGTTTTAGCGAAATAACCTATAGTCTGGGGATCCGTTACCATAAATTTTTACATTTTGCACGGCAGATTATGGTCTTCGAACGACAGTTGGCGCTTACTGTTCTGAGGTGCGCCAGTTAATTGTTGAAACTGGCAAGTCTGATCGAAAACCGGCGCGAGCAAAATTCGCAATCGACGACAATATCACCATCGTCATCGGCCATTTCGGTGCGGTCTTCGGCGGGAAACTTCGCAATTACATCGCGGATGTGCACCGGGTCGCACCGGCACCCCTTCGACAACCGATCGCCTTGTTCAATGCGCACTTCTTGTTCTTCGTGAAAAAGCCGCCAGACAATTTCCTCAAGCGGAAGCGCAGGGTCAGCCAACTCAGCAGCAGCGATGGTCAAGGACATTACCTCGATATGCGCCCACTCCGGATGGTCGAGCCGCACATGGAGCCGTTCACGGCCTTCTTCGCCCTCTGGCAAATGCTGCACCAAAAGACCACCAGCAACGCAGCGGCCATCGACGCGGTCCACCGCCACGCGAATAAAGGTCGGAATTTGTTCGGACTGCATGAAATAATTTTGCGCCGCATCGGCCAGCGTTTCGCCCTCAAGCGGTACGATGCCCTGATGGCGGCCACCGCCTTCGCTGGCTGGCTTCATACGGTCATAGGTAATCGCAAGATAGCCTTGCCCGAATACACCAAAAAGAGTTGCATCCCGCGGCAAAGCAGCAGCGGTCGCGGCATCAAACTGCGCATAGCCGCGCAACGCACCGTCTTTATAGTCGCACGCCAGAAGGCGGATCGCACCCTTTTCAGTTTGTGTTTGCAGCGTAAGCTGGCTGCCCTTTTCCTTCAACGAAGATCCCAGCAAGGCGGTCAAAACCAATGCCTCTGCCAAGATGCGTTCAATCACGGGTGGGTAGGCGTGGGCCGCCAAAATTTCGGCAAGGACATCATCAAGCCGAACCAGACGCCCGCGTGCATCGCGCGTGGGTATGGAAAAGCGCAATGGCTGATTGGACAATGTTTCGGATTGTTCCGCCATTACAACTTCCCAAGGCACCATAATAAAATCGATTTTTGCGCATGAAGACGGTTTTCTGCTTCATCCCAGATAAGCGACTGCGGCCCGTCAATCACCCCGTCGGTCACTTCTTCACCACGATGCGCAGGCAAACAGTGCAGGAATACTGCATCTGATTTTGCCGTGGCCATAAGGCTCGCGTTCACCTGATAGGGCATCATTGCCGCCATCTTGTTATGGGCATGCTCCTGCCCCATCGACACCCAAGTGTCGGTCACCACAACATCTGCGCCCGCCACAGCTTCGCGTGCATCCCGCGTCAGCGTGACATTCGCGCCAGCGGCGTTGGCAACCGCGATAAAGCTGCTGTCACTTTCATAGCCTTCCGGAACCGCGATGCGAAGGTTGAACTTAAACAACCCTGCGGCCTCAACCACCGAATTCAGCACATTATTTCCATCACCAAGCCACGCAAGCTCAAGACCGGGTAGAGCTTTTCCATGCTCCATCACGGTCAAAAGGTCGGCAACGATCTGGCAGGGATGCGACAGATCAGTCAGGCCGTTGATGACGGGCACGCTAGCGTAATGTGCCAGTTCTGAAACCTTGTCATGGTCATCGGTGCGGATCATGATGGCATCGACATAGCGTGACAGCACACGGGCTGTGTCCGCAATAGTCTCACCGCGACCAAGCTGCATCTGTCCAGACGCCATGAATATGCTGTCGCCACCCAATTGCTTCATCGCCATTTCAAAAGACGTGCGGGTGCGGGTCGAGTTTTTCTCAAACACCATCGCCAGCGTGTGCCCCGCAAGCGGGGCATCGGCATCTGCCTGACCCTTGGGCCACCCTTGCCGCGCATTTTTCCTGTCGATGGCGTCGTTCAGCATTGCTGCGATTGCATCACCGCCCGCGTCGCTCAAATTAAGAAAATGGCGCATCATGCAGCTTGTGGCATTTGGTAGCTAGCGGCACCGGCCGACAGCTTTTCCATAAATGTCTGGATTTCCGCGTCGCCAATATTCAGCGGCGGCAGCACGCGGAACGTGTTGTCCCCCGCTGCCACCAGCAACAACCCGTGATTGTCGCGCACATGCGCCACAAAGGCCCGCGTTTCATGCGTCATCATCACGCCGAGCATAAGCCCCTTGCCGCGCACGCCGGTAAACAGGTCGGGATAATTGCCGATGAATTGTTCAAGCGTCGAACGCAGCTTTTCACCAGTGGCGCGCACTTGCGTCAGAAATTCCTCATTCGCCACGACATCCCAAACCGCCTGACATGCTGCCATCGCAAATGGGTTGCCGCCATAAGTTGAACCATGCGTGCCAGCCACCATGCCGCGTGCAGCTTCTTCAGTGGCAAGGCAGGCACCCACAGGAAAACCACCACCAAGGCCCTTTGCGGTCGCCATGATGTCTGGAATAATGCCATATTGTTCATAGGCATATAGCGTGCCAGAACGTGCTACACCGCACTGAACCTCATCGAGGATCAGCATGATGCCGTGTTCATCGGCCAAAGCCCGAAGGCCTTGCATAAAGGCATCTGATGCAGGGCGCACTCCGCCCTCCCCCTGGATAGGCTCAACCAAAAACGCAGCGGTCTTTGGCCCCATGGCCGCCTTGGCGCCTTCAAGATCGTCAAAATCAACATATTTGAAGCCTTCCAGCAAAGGCAGGAAACTCTTGTGCATCTTCTCCTGATTGCTGGCCGAAATCGTCGCCATCGTCCGGCCGTGAAAGGCGTTCTTAAAGGTGATGATCTCAAAGCGGTCACTGCCTTGGCTTTGGTGATAGGCACGGGCGGTTTTAATAGCGCACTCCACCGCCTCAGCGCCGGAATTGGTAAAGAATACCGTATCGGCAAAGGTGGTATCCACAAGCCGTTGGGCAAAGGCTTCACCCTGCGGGCTGCCATAAAGGTTCGACACATGGATCAGTGTTGCCGCTTGGTCTTGAATCGCTTTCGTCAGATGCGGATGACTATGGCCAAGCAGGTTCACAGCGATGCCCGCTGCAAAGTCCAGCGCGCGGCTGCCGTCTTCGGAAATCAACCAAGCGCCTTCACCTCGGACCGGCCGGAAACCGCAGCGCGGATAGACTGGCATCAGGGGCGTAATCGACATGGTTTTCTTCCTTTCGACTGAATAGTTGGCATATTCCAAAAGCCAAAAAGCGGCCCCACGGGACCGCTTGTTTCTGCCCTATCGCTATAAGCATGCGAAAATTGCAAATCAAGTTATGCCTCAGCGTCCTTGTTGCGCTTGCCAGCGGCGATCCGGCGCTTCACATATCCGTATAACAGCAGATGCACCCCCACCCACAGCAGGATGAATATGATAATCATTTTGGCAGCAGGGCTCATACCCGCCTCCATAACGCCGACCCTACCGCGCACAACCACGAATTGTTACACGTGAGCTCTAGGACAACATGGATCCAATTATATGTTATAGGAAACTCACTCCACTGTAACGGACTTTGCAAGATTGCGTGGTTGGTCCACATCCGTGCCCTTGGCGCACGCCACATGATAGGCAAGTAACTGGACGGGCACGGCATAGACCAATGGCGCAATGAGCGGATGGACGGTCGGCATTTCGATGGTGGCGAGGCAGCCTTCGCCTGCTCCGGCAATCCCTTCGGCGTCGGAGATCAACACAACCTTGCCGCCCCGCGCCATGACTTCTTGCATGTTGCTAACAGTTTTTTCGAACAAAGGTCCACTTGGCGCAAGAACGATGACGGGCACCGCTTCATCGATTAACGCGATTGGCCCATGCTTCATTTCGCCTGAGGCATAGCCCTCGGCGTGAATGTAGCTGATTTCCTTCAGCTTCAACGCGCCTTCCATCGCCAGCGGATAGTCCGGGCCACGGCCAAGATAGAGCACGTCGCGCGCGGGCGCGATCAAGTGCGCCATCGCGGCAATGTCATAATCATGCGCCAACGCCGCGTTCAGGGCGGCTGGCGCCTCAATAAGATGCCGGACGATTGCGCGTTCTTCCTCGACGCTCAACTTGCCTTTAACGAGCGCCAGATGTGCTGCCAGCGCGGCGAGAACTGCAAGTTGGCAGGTAAACGCTTTGGTCGACGCAACACCGATTTCGGGACCGGCATGCGTGGGCAACAAAAGATCGGCCTCACGCGCCATGCTGGATGTCGGCACGTTCACAACGACCGCGATAGTCTGGCCGTTTTCCTTGCAATGGCGCAACGCCGCCAGCGTGTCTGCGGTCTCGCCCGATTGGGATATGAACAGCGCAAGGCCGCCTTCCTCCAACACAGGGTCGCGATACCGAAATTCCGACGCGACATCGATATCGACAGGCACGCGGGCGAAGGTTTCGAACCAGTATTTTGCGACCATGCCGGCATAATAGCTGGTTCCGCAGGCAACTATGGTGATGCGCTTCACCCCCGCCAAGTCGAAATCCATCTGCGGCAAGGCAACTGTCTGTTCCAACGGGCGGATGTAGCTGGAGAGTGTTTGCGCGACCACGGTCGGCTGCTCAAAAATCTCTTTCTGCATGTAATGGCGGAAGTTGCCCTTTTCGATTTGCGCGGCGGACACACCCGAGGTGGTGACTTCGCGTTCCACCGATATGTTGTCTTTATCGAAAATCTGCGCGCCATCGCGCGTGACGATTACCCAATCGCCTTCCTCAAGATAGGCAATCTTCTGCGCCAGTGGCGCTAGGGCAAGCGCGTCGGAACCCAAAAAAGTTTCGCCATCGCCATAGCCCACAACCAACGGGCTGCCCAGCCGTGCGCCGATCAGGAAATCCGGGAACTGCCGAAACGCAATCGCCAGCGCAAAGGCTCCGCGCAGGCGGGGAAGCACGGCCTTCACCGCATCGGCGGGCGAATGACCAGCCTCGACCTGTTCGGACACCAGATGCGCGACCACCTCGGTATCAGTTTCGCTTTCGAACGTCCGCCCGCGGGCCGTCAGTTCGTCGCGGAGCTGCTTGAAATTCTCGATAATGCCATTGTGCACCAAGGCCACTTCGCCCGTCGCATGCGGATGCGCGTTGCTTGTGGTCGGCGCGCCATGTGTGGCCCAACGGGTATGTGCGATGCCTATCTTACCCGCCGCATCATCGGTCTTGAGCACGTTGACTAGGTTGGCCAACTTGCCCTCCGCGCGGCGGCGGATGAGTTGACCGTCAAACACCGTGCAGACACCGGCACTGTCATAGCCCCGATACTCCATCCGCTTCAGCCCATCGACCAGCCGGTCAGAGACAGGCGATTTGCCAACAATTCCAATAATGCCGCACATTTATTTTGTTTCCCAATCTGCTTTGTAGGGGACCCTAATACCCGGCATCTCCGGCGGAAAATCCGTCGTATTTCGTGTAACGAGTATGCGCCCTGACAGCTGCGCCGAGGCGAGGATCACGGCGTCTGGTGATTTTAATGACTTGCGCTGGTGCCGCAACGCAGCGGCGCGCCATGCAATTTCCTCGTCGATTTCACTCATTGCAAAGAGGCGCAAAAACTGTTCCGTCTCAGTCGCTGCATTATCGGGAACGCCCGACATAACCTCTATCCACGTCATCCGGCTAATCCATGCTCGAGTGACATTGCGCACCTCCGTCCATGCCGCTGGCCGATTGTGCAGCATGTCGATCACGATATTGGTATCGAAAAAGCGCTCACTCACGTCGCGCTGCGTTTCTTTCTGAGAGGCGCAATTTCGCCAATGTCGGGCCACTCGGCGCGCAACTCGCGTTCGTATTCGAGACCATCTACAGTTGAACCATGCCGTTCCCAAAGGCCGAAATATTTTTCGAAACCTTCTTTACGACTTTCTTCGAGATAATTGGACACTGCCTCGCGCAACACCGCAGCGCGCGACTTACCCGTGCGCTTGGCGATTTCATCCAGCTTGCGAACATCGTCCACAGGAACATCTACAAGGAATCTACTCATAACGATATTATGATATCATATCATGATATCATGTCAATCCTGATCGAGGGCCTTTTTTTCGGCCTTCTTCTTCCGCATCGCGTCATGGAAGCGATCTGCCCAACCGGGCTTCACAAGCTGCTCGGCGCGGACCATGCGGAGTTCGCCGTCGGCCACGTCGCGGGATACCGCGCTACCCGCGGCCACAATCGCATCGCGGCCAATTTTCACGGGTGCGATCAAAGCTGAATTGCTGCCGATGAACGCACCTTCGCCGATCACGGTCTGATATTTGAAATGTCCATCATAATTGCAGGTGATGGTCCCAGCGCCGATGTTCGCGCCGGCACCTATGGTTGCATCGCCCAGATAGGTCAGATGGTTCGCTTTCGCGCCTTTACCCAGATGCGCTTTCTTGGTTTCGACGAAGTTACCGATTTTCGCCTTTTCCTCCAGCACCGTTCCGGGCCGCAACCGCGCAAAGGGGCCGACTTCGCAACCCTCACCAATGATCGCGCCTTCAATATGGCTGTTTGCGCGGATTTTTACATTGTCGGATATACCGACGCCGGGGCCAAAAAAGACATTAGGTTCAATCAGGACATCGCGGCCAAGCTGCGTATCCCACGCAAACCAGACCGTTTCCGGCGCAATTAAGGTTGCGCCATCATCCATGGCCTGCACCCGGCGGCGCTGCTGCCAAGCCTGTTCCATCTCCGCCAATTGCGCGCGGCTATTGATGCCCGCAACCGTGTAGGGTTCAGTGGTGACGGCGACGCAAATCCGCCCATCTGCGTTGGCGATGTTGACGATATCGGTGAGATAATACTCTTTCTGCGCATTGTTGTCGGTGACGCGACCCAGAAGCGGGAACAGGTCACGCGCCTTAACCGCCATCAGGCCAGAATTTGAGAGCTTCACCGCTTTTTCCGCCTCGGTCGCGTCCTTTTGCTCGACCATCTTAATGATGCGACCATTTTCAACGATGACGCGGCCATAGCCAGTTGGGTCTTCGGGCTCGAACGCCAACACCACGACCACAGGCGCATCAGGCGCATTAAGCCGCGCGACCATGGCTTGCATCGCAGCGGTCGGCACAAAGGGCACATCGCCATAAAGGATGAGGACATCGCCATCAAATCCCGCCAGAGCATTTTGGGCCTGTTGCACGGCATGGCCGGTGCCAAATTGGGGTTCTTGCACCGCAAGCTCTGCCGAGCCTGCCAGAGCGGCCTCCAGTTGTTCCTTGCCACTGCCAACCACAACCACCTTCTTAGTCGGGTGTAAGGCGTCGACCGACGCCATTAAATGCATGAGCATTGGCCGAGCGGCAATAGGATGCAGCACCTTGTGCAGGTCGGATTTCATGCGCGTGCCTTGGCCCGCGGCGAGAATGATGGCGGCTAAATCAGTCATAATCATTCTTATGCCAGCAAATTGTTGCAGTTTCCAGAACAACACTTCAAGGACACCCACATATTACAACTGGTTCTTGTCTCGCGCAGGCGCGACACCGACTGATAATTGGGGGCGTTTGAGCTTGGCTGAGCATTTTCCTTTCGACATCATCGGCTTTGACCTCGATGGCACCTTAGTGGACACCAGCGGTGATCTGGCGGCTGCGGTCAATCATGTGCTGGAAAGCGCAGGCCGCCCGCTGCTTTCGCCAGAAACCGTGAAGCAATATATCGGTGGCGGCGCTAAGCTGATGCTGCAACAGGGTTTGGAAGCGACAGGCGGGATTCCCGACAATGATTTCAAAACGCTCTATCGCCAGATGCTGATTTATTATGAAGTCAATGTCTCTACATATAGCCGACCATTTGATGGCGTGTTGGCGGTGCTTGATGCATTTGACGTTATGGGCGTGCGTTATGCGGTCGTAACCAACAAATTTGAGAGCCTTGCCGTCAAGTTGCTGACAGATCTGAACTTGGCGCACCGCATGGGATGCATCTTGGGTGCCGATACGTTGGGCAAGGAAAATGCCAAACCATCGGGCGCACCAATCTTTGAAATGATCACACGCTGCGGCGGCGGACGGGCGGCCTATATCGGCGATTCCATTTATGATGTGATGGCAGCTAAGAATGCCAACATCCCCAGCGTCGCGGTGAGCTTTGGATTTTTGCACGGGCCGGTCGAGGATATGGGCGCAGACGCCATCATCGACCACTTTGACGAGCTTTTGGCGTGCCTCAAAGGCATGGGGTCAAATTAGGGTAACAGAGGCGCAGAGATCTGTGAACCGACTGGCTTTTTCTGTCGGCGTTGCTTAAACCAAATCGCTGCGTCTATATGTGGTTTGTTCTCACAGAAATTGCGGCAGGGTACAAAGTGAACAGTTGGTTGTCTCCTCGCATCGTTGTTGCATTTGCCTTAGCTTTGGTAGGGGCCATATTCGCTGGTCAAATGGCGGGTTCGGCGGAGCGCGTTCTTGTCATTTTCGTTTCCATGTTGGTTGCCTTGTTCATTGCCGCGGATCCGCATGACCGCGAAGATGCACCTCAGGAGGCCGTAAAATCGACAGCGCCGGATACAGAAGTCCAGGCGATTAGCTCACATCCACAGTTGCAGGCATTTATCGATTCGTCGGCTGACGCCATATTGATGGTAGAAAATGCGCGCGTAACCGCTGCCAACCAAGTTGCGCTGCGTTTGCTTGGTACAAATATTGTTGGCCAAAATGTGCGCATGGCGTTCCGCCACGCTGGCGCGATTGAGCGGCTGTCCGACCCAGATGCACAGCACAGCGGACACCCGATTCGGCTGACCGGCATTGGCCACAAAAACCAATTATGGGACATGCGGATTCAGACCATGGGCCCATCGCAAAAAATCGTGCATCTGGCCGATCGCAGCGGAACGCAGGCCGCCGAAAAAATGCGTGTCGATTTTGTCGCGAATGCCAGCCACGAATTATTGACGCCACTGACCGCGATCAAGGGCTTTATTGAAACGCTGGACGATCCAGCGGCGGGCGACGACAAAGTCACGCGTAGCCGGTTTCTAGGCATTATGGCCACGGAGACCGACCGGATGCAGGCGCTTGTTCGAGACCTGATGTCGCTGAGCCGGATAGAGGCCGAAAAATATGACCCACCGCAAACGCCAGTTGATTTTTCCGACATCATCATGGAAACCGTTGAGCAGTTACGCAACAGCCAAAAGGACCGTGGCACAGATATCGTGGTCGACGTAACGACAGATCTGCCACCTGTCATAGGCGACGCCGGACAATTGCGCCAAGTGGCAAGCAACATTTTGAACAATGCGTTAAAATATGGCCGCGCCGGTACGCCCGTAACTGTCTCACTGATGCGTTCGCGATCTGGCGCAATGATTAATTTTGCGGTGGCGGACGTGGGAGACGGCATTGCCCCTGAACATTTGCCGCGCCTAACCGAACGTTTTTATCGCGTAGATTCAGGGCGAAGCCGCTTGGTTGGTGGAACCGGGCTGGGCCTAAGCTTGGTAAAGCATATCATTGACAGGCATCGGGGCCATTTGGAAATCCGCAGCACCGTAGGCACGGGCACGACCGTTGGGATATTGTTACCCACTGCCCCCACCGGACCGTCATAATATTGTAACACAAGAGTCATCTATCAGCCATCTCGATCGTCTAGGAGGGTTTTGAGTGCGGTTCGAACTGCGCCAAATCCAATATGGGGACAGCAAAAATGTTGAAAAAAATTTCGCTCATCGCTGTAAGTGCACTCGCACTTTCAGCATGTAATGACCAAGCCAGCACTGGCGGCGCCGCGGGTGGTTCGCGTCAGGAAATCCGGATTGTGGGTTCTTCGACCGTGTTTCCATTTGCGAAGGGCGCATCCGAGGCATTTGCAAAGGCAGACCCATCGCGCAAATCACCCGTACTCGAATCGACTGGCACCGGTGGCGGCATTGAGCAGTTCTGCAAGGGTGTTGGCGCAGATACGCCAGACATTGCCAACGCATCGCGTCGCATGAAAAAAACCGAATTTGAAAACTGCCAGAAGAATAGTGTGAAGGACGTTATCGAAGTTCAGGTTGGCATTGACGGGCTTGCGCTTGCACAGTCGAACAAGGGCGTAAAGTTCGCATTGTCCACCGCCGATGTTTACAAGGCACTTGCCGCCAACCCATTTGGCAAACCACAAACAGCCAAGCTTTGGTCCGACGTGAATCCGTCGCTGCCCAAATTGCCTATTTCGGTCTATGGCCCGCCAACGACCTCTGGCACGCGCGATTCATTCCATGAACTGATCATGGAAGCTGGTTGCAAGACTGATGCAGCGACAAAGGCGTTGAAAGATAGCGACGAAGACAAGTATAAGACAATCTGTACCGAAGTGCGCCGCGATGGCGCATTCAAGGAGCAGGGCGAAAACGATAACCTGATCGTGCAAAAGCTTGCCTCCAACCCCGATATGATCGGCATTTTCGGTTACAGCTATATGGAAGAAAATGCATCGAAGGTGCATGGCATTACCATGAACGGTGTAGTACCAACCGTCGCCACGATTTCAGATGGCAGCTACCCCGGCGCGCGTAAGATGTTTCTTTATGTAAAGAAAGCGCATGTCGACAAAATTCCGGGCATTAAAGATTTCGTCCTCGAATTCTTGAAGGGCGGTGTCGTCGGCGGATATCTGACAAAATTGGGCATGATTGCGTCAAGTGATGCCGACTACAAAGCGGCTAGCGATGCTGCCAATGGCCTAATCGCAATGACGGGCACGGATTTGAAATAAAAGTGCAACAATGATGGCGTCTATGGGTTTGTATCGAATCTCTGATTGATCCAAGCCTATGCCGTTTTTGGGCGCTGTGTAGACGGGTTTCGGATCATCTGGTCCAAGGGAGCATGGATAAGTTTATGACTGGAACGGCATTGCTCTTCCTTGTCCTTGGTCTCGGCCTGATTGGTTGGATCGCTGGGCGTGCGCGTGCCGCTGCCTTTGTGCGCAGTGCAAGGGGCGAACATCGTGGAACCGTAAACAGCCTGCCTTATTATCACGGCTGGTTTGTGGCGATCTGCGCCATTGCCCCTGCACTTGTTTTCATATTCATCTGGCAATCGATTTCCCCGTCACTGGTGACCAACATGGTGCTGTCTGCCCCTGCGGCGGCTGACTTGCCCCAAGAAGGTTTTGCGCGCGCTGCGATCTTGTCGGAAGCGCGGGCGATTGCACAAGGTTTCCAAACAGCTGCGTTTCAGGATGAAAGCGAAAAGCTCGTACCCTTATATGCCAGCGCTTTGTCTTATTATAAATGGATTGGCGTGGCCGCGACATTATTGCTGCTCTTCGCCGGCGGCGCCTATGCATTCACCCGCATCAAGCCAGACTTCCGCGCCCGCAGCAAGGTCGAACGCGTTGTCATGTTCGGGTTGCTGGTCGCATCCTTGATTGCCATTCTTACGACGCTGGGGATTTTTGCCTCGTTGATTTTTGAATCATGGCGTTTCTTCTCGATGGTATCGCCATTTGAATTTTTGTTTGGCACCGAATGGAACCCAAAATCGGTTGTGACGCCCGGGGCCGATAATGGTTATGGCGCGATACCGTTATTTTGGGGCACGATTTTCATTGGCGCGATTATCGCGATGATTGTCGCCATTCCGCTGGGCTTGATGAGCGCGATTTTCTTGACGCAATATGCGTCGGCGACCGTGCGCAAATGGATGAAGCCCATCCTCGAAATTCTCGCAGGCGTGCCAACCGTGGTATATGGATATTTTGCCGCATTGACGGTGGCACCTGCGGTGCGTGACTTTGCAGTGATGCTGGGCGTCAGCAATGCCGCGTCCGACAATGCCTTGGCCGCTGGCATTGTGATGGGCGTGATGATCATTCCATTGGTATCCTCCATGTCCGATGACAGTATCGCCGCCGTACCGAGCGCAATGCGCGACGGCAGCCTTGCTATGGGAGCCACCAAGAGCGAAACCATCAAGCAAGTTTTGCTACCAGCCGCCTTGCCTGGCGTCGTCGGCGGTATATTGCTGGCTGTCAGCCGCGCGATTGGTGAAACCATGATCGTAGTGATGGCGGCGGGTTACACCGCCAACCTCACCGCCAATCCATTTGCAACCATCACCACTGTCACCGTTCAGATTGTCGCGCTTTTGACGGGTGATCAGGATTTCGGAAGCCCACATACGCTGGCGGCCTTTGCGCTTGGTCTTGCACTATTCGTCACAACATTTTTCCTCAATTATGTCGCGTTGCGTGTCGTGAAAAAATATCGAGAAGCATATGAGTAACGCCATCATGGATCCGACGCCCACCGACTGGAACGGGCAAATCATGCAAAAGCGCATTGCACGACGCTATGCGGCCGAGCGTCGGTTTAAGGCGATGGGCTTTTTGGCCGTTTCCTTGTCGACTTTGTTCCTCGCCTTTTTGCTCTTTACGATGCTGGGCCAAGGCTTGCGTGGTTTTCAGCGTACCGAAATAGCAGTCGATTTTGATTTTCCTGCTTTAACAGCAGGTGCAACCGCAGCCGCGATCAGCGGCCCTAACGCCGATGCTGCGCTTAATTCTATGGATATTCCAGGCATCGTCGAGTTAGCGGTTGGCCAGCAATATGGCGATATAAGTGATGGCCTTTTGACAACGGGCGCTGCGGGCAATGTTCGGCAGATGCTGCTGGATAATCCTAGCCTCATCACATCAAAGCAGCAGTTGTGGTTGCCTGTAGATTCGCGATTGGACGTAGCATTCAAGCGCGCTGGTGAGCCTGCAGCCGAACAGACCGTTGCCGCGCTGGCACAAAAGGATGCTCTGCGCACTGGCTTTAACTGGACGTTTTTGACAGGGGCTGATGCCACCGACCCATCGGCGGTCGGTATCTGGGCCGCGTTCAAGGGATCGCTTATGACCATGGCGATTACCCTGATGCTGGCCTTCCCAGTCGGCGTATTGGCCGCTTTATATCTTGAGGAATATGCCTCCAAGAACAAGCTGACCGACATGATAGAAGTGTCGATCAACAATTTGGCGGCGGTCCCGTCGATCATTTTTGGTTTGCTCGGGCTTGCGGTGTTCCTCAGCCTGTTCGGCATGCCGCGGTCGTCTGCATTGGTTGGCGGCTTAACGCTTGCTTTGATGACTATGCCGGTCATTGTCATTGCCGGCCGCAATGCGGTCAAGTCCGTACCGCCATCTATCCGTGAGGCTGCGTTGGGCATTGGCGCCTCACCTGTGCAGGTCGTATTCCACCATGTGCTTCCGCTTGCGCTTCCGGGCATACTCACCGGTACTATTATCGGCATGGCCCGCGCCTTAGGTGAAACTGCGCCGCTGCTGATGATCGGCATGCGCGCCTTCATTCCAGCTGCACCAGAAGGTTTCACCGACGCCACAACCGCTTTGCCAGTGCAGATTTACCTCTGGTCGGATGAGGTCAATCAGGGCTTTGTAGAAAAAACCAGCGCCGCAATCATTGTGCTGCTTATCTTCTTATTGGGCATGAACGCCCTTGCCATCTATCTTCGCAACCGTTTCGAAACGCGTTGGTGACCTATGAACAAAAAGGACGGTAATGTGGGCGTAACCCCCGGAATAGCCAAAATATCCACACGCAATGTGAATGTATATTATGGTGATAAACAAGCCATCAACGACGTTTCGATCGACGTTGATCGTGAGAATGTGACGGCATTTATCGGTCCGTCGGGCTGCGGAAAGTCAACATTTCTGCGGTCGTTGAACCGGATGAACGATACCGTCGCAGGCGCCCGCGTCGAAGGGCAGATACTGCTCGACGGGGAAGATATTTATGCATCTGGTATGGATGTTGTGCAGTTGCGCGCGCGCGTCGGCATGGTGTTTCAAAAGCCAAATCCATTCCCGAAATCAATCTATGACAATGTCGCTTACGGCCCGCGCATCCACGGTCTGGCCAGCGGAAAGGCTGAGTTGGACCAGATCGTTGAAAGCTCCCTCACCCGCGCGGGATTGTGGACCGAGGTCAAGGATCGTCTGAGCGAAAGCGGGACTGCGCTTTCGGGCGGTCAACAGCAGCGTCTGTGTATTGCACGCGCCATTGCGGTGGACCCCGAAGTCATCCTGATGGATGAACCTTGCTCCGCGCTTGACCCCATTGCCACGGCGCGGATTGAAGAGTTAATTCACGACCTGCGCGGAAAATACGCCATCATCATCGTGACCCACAATATGCAACAGGCCGCGCGCGTTTCGCAACGCACCGCCTTTTTCCATTTGGGTCATTTGATTGAATTTGGCGAAACATCGGATATCTTTACCAATCCACGCGAAGACCGCACCAAAGATTATATTACAGGCCGTTACGGTTAGAAAGATTGCGACATGAGCACTGGCACAAGGCATACAATTACCGCGTTTGACGATGACATGGATGAAATCCGTGGTCTTATTGCGGAAATGGGCGCGCGCGCGGAGACCGCAGTTGTCTCAGCCATGAAGGCGCTGACCGAACATGACGTAGAAGCCGCTGCCACTATTCGCGCTGACGACAAAATCATTGATAGTCTGGAAACCGAAGTCGAGCGACTGGTCGTCCGCACAATCGCCTTACGCGCGCCAATGGCCGATGATTTACGCGAACTCATTGCGGCGCTTAAAATGTCGGCGGTTATCGAGCGTATTGGCGATTATGCCAAAAATATCGCCAAGCGCGTGCCCAAGATGGAAGGCCAGATACACGCATCTGCAAAAGAACAATTGGGCCGCATGGGCGCCATCGTCGTAGAAATGATCCGGACGGCCATGGATGCCTATGCAAAGGGCGACGTTGATCTAGCTCGTGCGGTTACAGTGCGTGATGATGTTGTCGATCAACTGAACAAGGATTTGTTTGTCGACTTCGTCGCTTATGTCGCAAAAAATCCCCAGAACGCGACCGAGGTTGCGCATTTGCTTTTCACTGCCAAGAATCTGGAACGCATTGGTGATCACACCACCACCGTGGCCCAAATGATTTACTTTACCGAAACGGGTGAAAATCTGCCCGACGCTTAATGCGGAGAGACATATGCCCAAGGCGCAATTGCTATTGGTTGAAGACGACAGTGCACTTGCCGAGCTGGTCCGCTGGCATTTTGAGCGCGAAGAATTCGACGTCCAGCATACAGGGGATGGCGAAGAAGCGCTTTTGATGGCTAAGGAACGCACGCCTGATTTGGTGTTGCTCGATTGGATGCTGGAAAATTTATCGGGAATTGAAGTGTGCCGGCAGTTACGCAAGGCAGACAACACCGCCAATGTGCCTATCATCATGCTAACTGCGCGCGGTGAAGAAGATGACCGCATTCGTGGCCTAGAAATCGGTGCCGATGATTATGTCATTAAGCCGTTTTCTCCACGCGAACTCGTTGCCCGTGCCAAGGCCGTTCTCCGCCGCGTCCGCCCTGCCCTGGCAGGCGAGTCCTTGCGCTTTGGGGATGTCGAAATGGACACCGTGGCGCATAAGGTTAAGCGCGGCGGAAAGCAGGTTCCATTGGGGCCAACCGAATACCGGTTGCTGAAGCATTTCCTTGAATATCCAGGCCATGTCTTTTCGCGTGAACGCTTGCTCGACAGCGTTTGGGGCCATGACAGCGACATCGAAATTCGAACGGTTGATGTTCATATCCGTCGCCTGCGCAAAGCCTTAAACGAAGGCTTTGGCAGCGACATTATCCGGACCGTGCGTTCAGCAGGTTATTCGCTCGATCAGGACGCGGTTTAAAATTCCAGCTGCATCCGGGCTGCGACAACATCGACCGCATAATCACGCTTATCCACGGGCAATGTAGAGAGCGGGTCAACGATAGCTGCCATTGGGCCGCCTTTGACCTGCACGCGTCCATAATTGAGCATGAACCGAATATAATCGATAGGGTACCAGTTCACGCCGAATAGATAGCTGGACTGCTTGCCGCCGCGTCCAAGGCGCGTGTTCAGAGTCGCTAGGCTGCTGGCTCCGGTCGCAAAATTATTCGTTGCACCATTTTTCAGCGCATTGCTATCGAGGTCGAGATATTCGAAGCGTCCGGCGATTTGGAACGCCCCTAAACCTTTTTTGTCTATAGGCTTGAGAACCTTTGTCCGGCTCCATGCGCCATCCTTATATCCGCGGGTCTCACCCGTAAGGAAATAGCCCGCTTCGGCGTACATTCCGAAAAAGCCTGGGTCACCCGCTGGCGTAACAGCGCTATTTCCACTAGAGAAGCTGTCTAACCCAGTCGCGATGTTACCCGCGCGATATGCATTCACTTTGGTCCATTGACCTTCCCCGGCAAAATAGAAGCCAGGGAAAATCGCCGCGAGTTCCAACCCGACAATGCGGTCGCTCTTGGCGGCAAAATTACCAGTGTCGACAAAACGCACATCGGTTAGCTGCGTATTTGGACGTGCACGATAGCGCGCAAGCTGGTTTGTGGAAGGC
>CALGEE010000330.1 GCA_937881525.1 uncultured Sphingomonadales bacterium
CCGCCTTTGTCGCGTCATTGGCGCCCGCCAAACACCGCGCGGCGGAACGTGCATTGGCCGTCATATTGGTCATCAAGGAGTCGTTATCGGTCATCACCTGCAACTCGTAGAGAAATGGCGTCAAAAGGGAAAGTAATCCGCTTTATTTGACACGCATCAGTTATGGAACACATGCGAATCGGTGCAATGTCATTGAATTTACATATTTTTACGCGGATTTTTAGGCCCAAATATACCAAATTAAACATATCCAAATGTCATTTTAACAAGGTTTTCCGCAACTCGTCGCACGGCTCACCCGACTCGTCACGAGTCGAGTGCACACGATTCGCTAGGCCTCCCTTCGTCTGCTACGCGCCGACCTCTAACTTAAAACGGGGTGATTTGTGTCGCTTGAGACCAGAATGTCCGGTTGGAAAAACCGGGCCGCTGGGTGGTTTATTGACCGCGAGTTTTTCATGCGGGCCAATGGCCAAGTCCGGTTCTTGAAGATATCTGCGCGCGTGCAACGCCGCGCTTCTGGCACGCTCGCGTCTGTTCTTGGGCTATGGTTAGTGGTTACTTTTGGCATGGCGATCAATCAAGTGACCATCAGCGCGCAGCGTCTTGCGCTAAACGAGCAGGAAGCCAAGGTTGAATCGGCCGAAGAGCGCGTGGCAAGCTATCGCGGTTCAATCAACGAAGTGACCAAGGATTTGGAACGTCGGCAGGAAATGCTCGAAAGCTTAGGCGACCAATATCTGGGTGACCTCAACAAAGCCGGGGCTTCAGCGCCGACCACATTCACCGCAGCTGAACAAGACAAGGCAGTGAAGACCATCAGTGCGATGGTACCCGAAGCCGCTGGCCTTGCCCGCGTAGAGGCGCGGCAAATTCGCTTTGCAGAACAAATGACCAAAATGGCGCAGACGCGGACCTTGAAGGCCGAAGCTGCCATTCGCCAATTTGGCCTAAACCCCGAAATACTGGCACGCCAAGCCCGCAACGCGCAGGGCGGTCTGTTCGAACCATTCTTTGGCAAAGGCAAAAAGGACGTCCGTGATCCGCGCTTTTTGAAACTTGCCGCCGCGCTTGGCCGCATGGACGCAATGGAGCGCGCATTGGCGGCAATCCCTACCGCGATGCCCGCATCCGTCATGTATATGTCCAGCGGCTTTGGCTATCGCAGCGATCCGTTAACGGGCGCCGGCGCCATGCATGCCGGTCTGGACTTTAAGGGCCCAGTTGGAACATCCATTTTTTCGGCAGCCGAAGGTAAAGTGACGCTCGCTGGCTTTAATGGCGGCTATGGCAAAAGTGTTGAAATTACGCATGCCAATGGCTTGCTAACGCGCTATGCGCATTTGTCGGGCGTAAATGTCCGGCCGGGGCAAATGGTTGAACGGGGTGTTCAAATCGGACGGATGGGTAGCACAGGTCGTTCGACCGGCAGCCACCTGCATTTCGAGGTGCGCCTGAACGATCAGGCTATCAACCCGCGTAAGTTTTTGGAGGCAAATCCAGATGTTCTCAAAGCCCAAACCATCGCCGCAGTCCGTGCCGACTCTGCAGCAAAGGAGTAACGCTAGCGTGCGTAACAATTCTGGTCATACATTTTCCATTATCGCCGCCGACGTTGAAATTGTCGGCAATGTGTCAGCGCGCGTTGACTTACATGTCGACGGCAAGGTGCAAGGCGATGTGACCTGCGGCAATCTGGTGCAGGGCGAAGGCAGCATAATCGCGGGCAAAATCATCGCCGAATCGGCAAAGCTTTCCGGCCATGTCGAAGGTTCGATTGAGGCCAATGACCTCGTCATTGAATCCACGGCGCGGATTACAGGCGACGTTGTCTATAGCAACCTAACCATCGCGCCCGGCGGCCAGATTGAAGGCAAATTCCGCCACAAATCATCCACGACGCCAAACATCGCACGCGCTGCGGTCGCTGTCGGCAAAGTCGCCGATCAGTTGATACTCGGGGCGGATTCGAAGGTCGCATAAGCAGGCCCCTGGCGTCCTGAACTTGGTTCGGTTCTGCCAGCCTTCGGCTTCAGGGTCTTACGTCTCCGCACACCCGTCATCCTGAACTCGTTTCAGGATCCATTTATCCATTCGCGCGCAGGGCATGCTGCACAATAAAAAGGCCCGAACCATAAAGGTCCGGGCCATGAGTTAGATGTTCGCGGGAGGAACATATGGAGGCGGCGGGACATAAAGGAGAGGAGAAACGCCCCACCACCAAGTCGTAAAGCTCAATAATTGTAGGCACGTTCGCCATGTTCACCGAGGTCGAGGCCTTCGCGCTCGACCTCTTCAGTAACCCGAAGTCCGAGTGTGAATTTGACGAGGTAGAAAGCAATGGCCGAACCGATTGCTGCCCATGCGATAGCGACCAGCACTGCCTTAATTTGGATCCACAATTGGGCAGCTAAGGCGTAATCTTCGGCACCCGGACCACCCAAAATGGGAAGCATTGTAAAGGCCGTACCAACTGAGCCGATAATACCGCCAACACCGTGAATGCCAAAAGCGTCGAGCGAATCATCGACGCCGAGTTTGGCTTTTATCTTCATTACGAAGACACAGCAGAAAACAGCCGCAATAGCACCAAGCAAAATCGCACCAAATGGACCCGCGTTACCTGCGGCAGGGGTCACGGCAACCAATCCTGCAATAGCACCCGAACAGGCGCCGAGCAGTGAGCCTTTGTGCCCCAAAGCGCGCTCGGTGAGCATCCAGAAGAGGACACCGGCGGCGGTCGCAACAAAGGTGTTGATCAACGCAAGTCCAGCAACGCCATTGGCCTCAAGCGCCGAGCCGGCATTGAAACCGAACCAGCCCACCCACAAAAGACCCGTGCCGATGAGTGTCATGGGCAAGGAATGCGGGGTCATGATTTCTTTTTGATAGCCAAGGCGCTTACCTAGGATAATGGCACCAACAAGTGCTGAAACACCGGCGTTTATGTGCACAACGGTACCGCCAGCAAAATCAAGCGCGCCCCAGCCAAACAGCAGTCCAGTCGATGCGTCGTCAGCCCCCAAATACCAAACCATGTGGGCGATGGGGAAGTAAACGATGGTAAGCCAAATAACGCCAAAGGCGATCATCGCCGAGAATTTCATGCGTTCAACCAGACCGCCGACAACAAGTGCCAGCGTAATAACGGAAAAAGTCATCTGAAAAGCAATGAATACATATTCCGGAATGACAACGCCGTCGGTGAACGTCGCAACAGTCGAATCTGCCGTGACTCCAGCCAGCATAAACTTACCATTCGAGATGAATTGGTTTGCATCACCGCCGAACGCGAGGCCATAACCGTACATCACCCAAATGATCATGGCGAGCGATGCTGCGCCCAGCACGTGGGTTAGCACCGAAAGCATATTCTTCCCGCGCACTAAGCCGCCATAGAATAACGCAAGTCCAGGGATGATCATTAGCATGACCAACACGGTCGAGATCATCATCCATGCAGTATCGCCCTTATCGGCAACCGGAGTGGCCGATTCTGTCGCAACAGCGACGGCTTCAACCGCCGCTTCCTGCGCAAAGGCAGGCAAGGCGGCGAAAATTGTCGCCCCCGCCGCGCTCAAAAATTTCAGTATCTTTGACATTATCTGGTTCCCCTAGCTTGATGTAATCGCGTCAAAGCGCGGTTTCGTTGGTGTCGCCGGTGCGGATGCGTAACGCACCAGCAAGTTCGAATTCGAAAATTTTGCCATCGCCAATGGCCCCGGTTTCGGCGGCAATCTGAATGGCCTCAATGACCGCAGAAGCTTGATCGGATGCGCAAGCAATCTCGATCTTTACCTTTGGCACCATATTGGTTGCATATTCGGCACCACGGTAGTTTTCGGTCTGACCCTTCTGCCTGCCAAAGCCTTTAACCTCAGTCACAGTCATACCCGACACACCAAGCGCGGTGAGCGCCTCGCGTACCGGGTCCAGCTTGTGCGGTTTAATAACAGCTATAATATATTTCATGCACACCCCCATTTGGATTGTGCAGTGCAATATGCAAATGCCGTGCCAGAACGCGAAAATAACCCAAAAGCAACGGTCTTGGGGGATTGGGGTCATAATGCCGCGCGCCGCGGACATGATATATGCCTATTATTTAATCAGTGTTTTTTGACTGCTTAATGTTTAGGCAATTAACCAATCTGCATGCTGACCCATATTGGCAGATGATCCGACGCCTGTTTCGACAAGGCCGAAATATGACAATCGGCAGCGGTGACCGTGACCTCATGGCTGACAATGATACAGTCAAGACATGCCTCGGGGCGCGACGTGTGAGAGCTTTTGGGCGTTTGCACCAATCGGTGATGGTGAAAGGCAAGTTCGCTGAGCGCGCCGCTGTCAGACCATTGGTTGAAATCCCCCATCATCACCGTTGGCATATGAAGCGGGTTGGCATCAATCGCGGCGAGCAATGCGCGAATCTGCTTACGCCGCCATAGGCCCGATAGATCGAGATGGACGCCAATCACGCGCAACGGATGCCCGTTCACCGAAAGCTCTGCCATTACCGCGCCGCGCGGCTCCAATGTGGGCATATCGATAGGCTTGGCAAGGCGAACCTCAATCCCTTTGCGCACCAATATGGCATTGCCATGCCAGCCAATCGCCGCCGGACGAAAATTCAGCGGAACGGGCACATAAGGCGTCTCGGCCACCAGCATCGCCAGCGGCAACGCACTGACACGCCCGCCAAAGCGGCGGTCCACCTCTTGCAGCGTCACAATATCGGCATCGATTTCATTCAGAACCGACAGGATGCGTGCAGGGTCGCGGTGTTGATCCAACCCCAACGCTTTACGGATATTATAGGTCGCAACCTTTACCGCGTGGCTCATTTTGGCATCATGCGGTCACATCGGCCATATACGGGTTCTGGCCGAATATATGCATCAATCAGCCGGCCGTGCCGCCCACTGTCAGCGCGCTGACCAAAGTGGTTGGTTGGCCAACGCCAGCCGGTACGCTTTGCCCTGCCTTGCCGCAAACGCCAACGCCCTCATCCAGCGCCATGTCGTTGCCAAGGCCGATGACCTTATTCAACGCAGTTGGGCCATCGCCAATCAAGGTCGCACCCTTGATCGGGTCGCCAAGCTTGCCGTCCTTGACCAAATAGGCCTCGGTGCAGCTGAACACGAATTTGCCCGACACAATGTCGACTTGCCCGCCGCCAAAGCTTTTGGCGAAAATGCCGTTTTTGACGCGGCTTAAAAGTTCGGCAGGGTCGTCATTGCCGCTGCGCATAAACGTATTGGTCATCCGCGGCATCGGTGCATGGGCAAAGCTTTCGCGGCGGCCATTGCCCGTTGGCTCCACACCCATCAGGCGCGCATTCATGCGGTCCTGCATATACGCGCGCAAGATACCGTCTTCGATCAGGACATTTTCCTGAGTCGGCGTGCCCTCATCATCAATCGACAGCGACCCGCGCCGGTTCTGCATCGTCCCATCATCGACAACGGTGACGCCGGGCGCGGCAACGCGCTGCCCGATTTTGCCGGAGAAGGCGCTGCTGCCCTTGCGGTTGAAGTCGCCTTCAAGGCCATGGCCCACCGCCTCATGCAGCAACACACCGGGCCAGCCGGGTCCAAGCAATACCGTCATTTCGCCAGCAGGCGCAGCGACCGAGCGCAAATTGGTCAGCGCCTGTGCCAATGCGACGTCAATCGCACGTTCCCATTCATGCTCTTCAAACAATTTGTCATAGAGAAACCGCCCGCCAAAGCCGTAATTTCCGGTTTCGCGGCGTTCGCCATCTTGCGCGACAATGCCGACATTGAGGCGCACCAAAGGCCGCACATCGGTGGCGACAAAGCCATCGGCGCGGACGATCTCGATCACGCTCCAGCTGGCCGAAAGGCTGACGCTGACTTGCGCCACACGAGGGTCACGTGCGCGGGCGGCGGCGTCGATTTGCTGGCATAACGCAACCTTCTGCGCAAAGGGCACCAGTTCAAGTGGATTGCCGTCAGTGTATAAATGCCGGTTGTTCTGACGCGGTGGCGGGGCGGGTTGCTCCTTGGCGGGATCCAACAGCTTCAGTGTTTCACCAGCGCGACGAATGGCAGATTCTCTCATGTCATTGGCATGGCTGAACCCGGTCATCTCACCCGACACGCCACGCAGGCCAAAGCCCGACCCCGTCGAATAATCCGCCATTTTCAAGCGGCCATCGTCAAAGCCGAAACTCTCGCTCGCGCTATATTGCAGGTACAATTCACCATCATCGCATGCCTTCAACGCGTCACGCGTTATGCGCTGCGCCGCGTCAGGGTCGAGAAGGCCAGGTTGGTAAAGATAGGAGCGTGGAACAGTATAAGTCATACGGCCTATATGGGACGGTGCGACGGCGGTGGAAAGCCTAATCTCTCAATTTCCTATCGAACGCCGCAAGTAAAATGCTGGAACCGAACGCGGGCAGCGCACAAACAGGGTCAACATGACAGGGGAGGAAATTAGCCGTTGCCGTTGAATAAACGCAAAGTTGGTTTTCTCAAACGCATTACCCCCCTAAAGCCCACCAGATGACCACGCGATTCCAGTTTTCGATTACCGCCACCGATGGCAAGGCCCGCACGGGCAGCATTCAGATGTTGCGCGGCGAAATCCGTACGCCGGCGTTCATGCCGGTTGGCACCGCCGCAACCGTTAAGGCGATGCGCCCTGCCGAAGTGCGCGCAACTGGCGCGGACATCATCCTTGGCAACACCTATCACCTGATGCTCCGCCCCGGCGCGGAGCGTGTGGCGCGGCTGGGGGGCTTGCATCAATTTTCGGGATGGGACCGGCCGATCTTGACCGACAGCGGCGGTTATCAAGTCATGAGCCTATCGGCATTGCGCAAGATCACCGAAGAGGGCGTGTCGTTCCAAAGCCATTTGGACGGGTCCAAACATATGCTGTCGCCCGAACGCTCCATGGAAATTCAGCGCTTGCTGGGCTCCGACATTGTCATGGCCTTTGACGAGTGCCCCGCCAATGGTGTCTCGCGCGACGAAGCGATCAAGTCGATGGAACTGTCGATGCGCTGGGCGAAGCGTTCACGCGACGGCTTTGATGCCGGCGGCGAACATGCGGAGCGCGCAGCTTTGTTCGGTATCCAGCAGGGATCATTGGACGCGGAATTGCGCAAGCGATCCGCCGATGCGCTTATCGACATTGGCTTTGACGGCTATGCCGTCGGCGGCCTTGCGGTCGGTGAAGGGCAAGAGGCGATGTTTGGTTGCCTCGATTACGCGCCAGACCAATTGCCCGCCGACCGGCCACGTTATTTAATGGGAGTTGGCAAGCCCGATGATCTGGTCGGCGCGGTCGAGCGCGGCATTGATATGTTCGATTGCGTATTGCCGACACGGTCAGGCCGCAATGGGCAGGCGTTTACGCATCATGGCCCGATTAACATCCGCAACGCCAAATTTGCCGAGGATCAAGGGCCAATTGACGACCGTTGCTCTTGCCCCGTATGCGCGACATGGACCCGCGCTTATGTACATCACCTGATCCGTTCGGGCGAAATATTGGGCGCGATGCTGATGACTCAGCACAATCTGCATTATTACCAGATGCTGATGGCCGACATGCGCGCGGCGATAGCGCAAGGGCGCTTTGCGGCTTTTGCCCAAGATTTCCGGCGGGAGTATGTACAAGGTAAAGACAAAGGATAAAATATGGAGCGCGTCGCAGAAGCCATCGCACGCGCCTACGCCAACAGCCCGTTTCTGGCGGGGTTGGTGGACCGCAACCCAGACCTCATGCCGCTCATCCACGCAGGCGACTTTGACACAGCGCTCGCCAATGCCCTCGCGCGCCACGCAGACACGGTCGGCACCGCATTGCGCAAGCAGAGGCAGGGCGTCGCGCTTGTCACGGCTATTGCTGACCTAGCTGGCGTCTGGGACCTGACGCGCGTCACGCATATACTATCGGATTTTGCTGACCATGCGCTCGACCAAGCGATAGAGGCCGCGATACAAGAACGTATGCCGGGCGGACCCAATCAAGGTTTTGCCGTCATCGCTTTGGGCAAGCATGGCGGGCGGGAGTTGAATTACTCGTCGGATATTGACCCGATATTCCTGTTTGATCCCAAAACCCTGCCCCACCGCGAAGGGGAAGATGTGGCGGAGGCTGCGGTGCGTTATGGCCGGCGCGTGATTGCGCTTTTGTCGGCGCTCGACGGCGACGGTTATGTGTTTCGCGTCGACATGCGGCTACGCCCCTCGCCTGAGGTTAGCCCCATCGTCCTGCCCGTCGAAGCGGCCATTGGCTATTATGAATCGAGCGCATTGGCGTGGGAACAAGCTGCCTTCATCCGCGCACGGGTAAGCTCCGGCGACCGGATGTTGTGCGCCTATTTCATGCACGCGATTACACCCTTCATCTGGCGCAAATCACTGGATTTCGGGCAGTTGAAGAATATCACCGCGATGACGGCGCAAATCCGCGATCATTATGCCAAGGGGCAGAAAATGGGCCTCGGTTTCGACCTGAAGCGCGGCCATGGCGGGATCCGCGAGTGCGAATTTTTCGTGCAAGCGCATCAGCTTATCCATGGCGGCCGCGACCCGGTCTTGCGCGTGCCAGACACCCGCGCCGCATTACAGGCGCTGGCGGCGGCTGGACCGATTAGCGCGCAAGAGGCAGAGACCTTGTCATCCGCCTACACCGATTTACGGACATTTGAACACCGCCTGCAAATGCACAGTGACCGGCAAACGCATGAGATACCCGCCAACCGCGATACCGCCGATGCCGTGGCGCGCCTGCATGGTCTGGCCGACGCCGACGCGTTGATTGCCGCCATTCAGCCAATCACTGCGCAGGTCGCGGCAATCTATGACCGAATGGTGGACGCAGGCGGCAGCGAAGGGCCGCGCATGGCGGACGAAGGTCTGCCGCTTGAGGAACAGTTGACCGATTTGGGCTATGCTGACCCAGCCGCCGTGATGCAGCGTTTGGCCCGCTGGCGTAGCGGCAAGATCCGCGCGATCCGCAGCGAATCGGCGCGCGACGCGTTTGAAACGGTGCTGCCCGCGATCATGGCGGCATTGGCGCAAGCACCGGATTCTGACCGCGCCATCGCGCGTTTCGACAATATGATTGAGGCGATGCCCAGCGCAATCAACGTCTTCCGCTTACTTGAGGCACGCCCCGGCCTGCTGCAATTGGTCGGCGATATTTTAAGCTATGCGCCCACATTGGCCGACGATTTGGGCCGTCAGAGCCGCTATCTCGATGCGCTTATAGATACCAGCGCGATGCATTTGCCCGGCGACGTGGCGGCGTTGCAGGACGCGATGCAGCGGCGGATTGGCGACGCCGATTATCAATCCACGCTCGATATTGTCCGCGATTATGTGGGCGAAAAACGCTTTGCGCTTGGCGTGCAGTTGATTGAAGGGCGCAGCGACGCCCTCGATATTGCGCGCAGCTACGCGCATTTGGCCGAAGCATCCTTGCAGACATTGACCGCAGCGACGGTCGCCGAATTTGAAAAGGCGCATGGCAAGATTGCGCGCAGTGAGCTTATTATCTTGGCGCTGGGCAGGCTTGGCGGGGAAGCGTTGACGCATGCGTCGGACTTGGACCTCATCCTCCTGTTCAACGGCGATCATCTGACCGAATCCGATGGACCACGCGTGCTTGGCGCCACGCAATATTTCAACCGGCTGGCGCAGCGGGTCATCGCCGCGATGTCCGTCGCGACTGCATCTGGCGCTTTATATGAAGTCGACACGCGGCTTCGGCCCTCCGGCGCGGATGGGTTGCTGTGCGCGTCGGTCAAAAGCTTTGCCCAATATCAGCGCGACGACGCCTGGACATGGGAGCATATGGCATTGACGCGGGCGCGTGTGCTGTTTGGTTCCGCCGATGCACGGCGCGCCGTCGCGGAGATCGTTTGGGATGTATTGAACACTCAGCGCGACAGCGTCCAGCTGCACACAGACATCACGACAATGCGCAAGGATATGGCCGCGCACAAGCCGCCCAAGGGCCCGTTGGACGTCAAGCTGCTCCCCGGCGGATTGGTGGATATGGAGTTCATAATTCACGCCCTTCAGCTGCAGACACATGCGGGCATGAAACCGCAGCTTGGCCCCGCGATTGACGCTTTGGTGGTGGCTGGACATTTGCCGGCAGAATTTGCCAAGGCCTTTGCTTTGATGTCGCGGTTGCTGGTCATGATACGTTTGATCGCGCCCGACTGCGCCACCCCGCCCGAGGCGGCCCAACTTCTGATTGCGCACAGCCTTGGTTTTGCAGATTGGGGCGGCTTAATGGATGCGATTGGGGATTATCGCGGGCTTGTCATTGCCCAATGGCACAGCTTATTTGGCCCACGCTATTTTTGAAAAGGAACGAAATATGACCGAAGTAAACGACACGCTGCCCGATGTCACCGTCGCCGATAGCGCCGGTAATGCCGTCAATCTCGCTGGTTTGCAGGGACCGTTCGTGCTGTATTTTTACCCCAAAGCGGACACGCCCGGCTGCACCAATGAGGCCAAGGATTTCAAAGAGCTCGCCAGCGACTTTTCCGCGCTGGGTTGCCCTGTTTACGGCATGTCGAAAGACAAGCCCGCCAAGCTTGCCAAATTTGCCGCGAAATATGCGCTGAATGTTCATTTGCTGTCGGACGAAGCGAGCGACGCCACCGAGCAGATGGGCGCTTGGGTGGAGAAATCCATGTACGGCAAACTCTATATGGGCATTGACCGGTCGACATATCTGGTCGGCAAGGACGGCAAGGTTGCGCAACTGTGGCGCAAGGTGAAGGTCAAGGACCACGCAGCAGAGGTGCTGGCTGCGGCGAAGGGTTTGTAAACAAGACCTCAGCAACCCATTCCATCGCCCGATGACAGGCCGCGGGTGATTCGGTGGCCGTGCACAGCCTGAATCCGTTCTATAACGCGGAAATCTTTCACGTTTCGGCGGGAACAAACGCGTTTGAGGCGCGTTGTTACAAGTGCCAGTTATTGCCAAAACCATGTTGAAAATACTGGTAAACTGCCACTTTTGTGGGTCGTTGAACGCTCCATTCAACGACTCAACGCATTTGAGCGCCGGTTTGTCCCGCGATTATTGTGGGGATGTTGCATTCGTTAGAACCATCGGACACCCCCCTTCCTACGCGGGGAGGGCAGGTCAACTGTTCCAATCAATCTTCGGGACTGCGTCAGAAATGGTGCGGGTCGCAACAAAAAGGTAAGTACCCATCATGGTTTCCAGCGCTTTGGCTTCGTGCCAATCACTGATCCTTAAAGCTGCGTCCGCTCTTGGCATCTTGGTCGCTGTTTCAGTTGCCACACCTGCGCTTGCAAATTCGGCTGCCGCATCATCCGACACGTTCCGCATCTCCTCCGACGATCTTAAAGCAAACCAAAGCGCTCTTGGGTTTTCGGACCCAGAATTTCGTGCATTGAACGACAGCTGGGGCCGCATTAACGGCACCGCTATCAAGGTCGAAGTTGCTGTTCCTTCCATCAACCCTGTTGAGATCATGAAATTCTCCAGCGGTTACGGATATCGCAAAGCGCCAAGGCGCGGCGCAAGCCGCTACCACCGAGGCCTGGATATCCCTGGCGCAGTGGGCTCGCCTATCTTTGCAACCGCAGACGGCACTGTTGGCCGTGCTGAATGGGTTGGCGGATATGGTAAGTTTGTTGAAATCAACCATGGCAACGCGGTGCAAACCCGTTACGGCCATCTGTCCGCGATGAATGTGATCCCGGGCCAGCGCATCCGCAAGGGTGACATATTGGGCTATATGGGCTCAACCGGCCGTTCAACCGGAAGCCATCTGCATTATGAAGTACGTATCGCTGGTGAAGCGATCAACCCAACTGCATTTCTTGCGCCACTGAAGTCAGACCCAAGCGGCGTAAAACTCTTGCTAGCTTCGCAAGCTAATGATATCAGGTCAACAGGAGGTCCTGCTGAAGGCGAGTAAGCGGACAGACCAACGCATCACCTTTGGGAGAGGGTGTAATCTTGGGGCTGGCATTGGAAACTTTGCCGCCCCTTTTCTTTATGTGCTGAATGGCCTACATTAGCCCTATGACCGAAACCGAAGTCATTTCCATGACGCCCGCTATTTCCATGACAGCCAATGCCGCGCGCCGCGTGGCTGAAATCGCGACGAAGCTCGGCAAAGACCCGGTGCTTCGGCTTTGGGTGGATAGTGGCGGTTGTTCGGGATTTCAATATCGCTTTGGCTTGGCCGACTCGATTGAGACCGACGATATTCAAGCGCAGGGCGAGGGCGCATCCTTAGTCGTCGATCCCATCAGCCTTGATCTTGTGCGCGGTTCAGCGGTGGATTTTGTCCAATCGCTTGGCGGCAAGAGCTTCAAGGTCACCAACCCGGAAGCGCAAGCCGGTTGCGGCTGTGGATCAAGCTTTTCGGTTTGATGCGATAGCGCGCACCCGCTAGGGCCGCTACATGCGTATCGCGACTTACAACATCAACGGCGTCAAGGCGCGCCTTCCCCGACTGCTCGAATGGCTGGAGGAAACCCAGCCTGATATTGCCTGTTTGCAGGAAGTGAAGTCGCAGGATGAGGGCTTTCCCGTCGCGGACTTCGAACGTGCTGGTTATGGCGCAATTTGGCATGGGCAAAAATCGTTTAACGGCGTCGCCATTCTTGCCAAGGGCGCGCAACCCGTTAAGACGCAGCGCACCTTGCCGGGCGATCCGTTGGACGAACATGCCCGCTATTTGGAGGCAGATGTTTTCGGGCTTCGCGTCGCCAGCCTTTATCTGCCCAATGGTAATCCACTCCCGGGGCCAAAATTCGACTATAAGCTGGCGTGGATGCAACGGCTATATGCCCGCGCGGCCGAATTGCTGGTGGCGGAGATACCAGCGATATTGGCCGGCGATTATAATGTCATTCCGCACGCGCATGATATCTGGGCACCCGGCGCAATGCTGGACGATGCGTTGCGCCAGCCCGAGAGCATCGCGGCCTATCGCGCGTTGCTTGGCCAAGGCTGGACCGACGCGCTGGCCACCCATTACCCCCAAGGCGGGGTGTGGACGTTTTGGGATTTTCAGGCGGGCGCATGGCAACGCGACCATGGCTTTCGGATTGACCATCTGCTGTTGAGCCCGGTCGTGGCGGATCGCCTGACCAGTTGCGGCGTCGATAAGGACCATCGTGGCCGCGAAAAAGCCAGCGACCACGCGCCGACTTGGGTCGAATTGGCGGACTAAAACCGATATTGTAGCAGTCGCTACATTTTATTATACAGGCTCCATCATTTGGGAGGCTTGACCATGACCTTATTCCGCATTTTCTGAGCTGCAATCATTGCCGCAGTGAGCATCTATGCGACAATCGTCATCGCGAACCATGGCATGGGGCTGTATCCGATATTTTTCGGCGACATCGCGGACATGACGTGGCGCGGACAGTTCAATGTCGATTTCTTGTGCTTTCTCTCAATGTCTGGCGCTTGGGTCGCATGGCGGCACGCATTTTCGCTGAACGGACTTTTACTCGGCTTTGCTGCCTTCAATCTTGGCGCGCCGTTTTTGGCAGGCTATCTGTTGATCGAAGGATATCGGAACAAAGGCGATAGTGCAGCGCTTCTTTTGGGCCGCGCACGGGCCGCGCGCAGCCGCTAAAGCGCCTTGGCGTTTACATCATCAAGGCCAATGCTTTTCAGAAACAGCATGCCTTCCATGCTGACCAGCAAGCGGGCGGTATCAATATCGCGTTGCGCGTCCGTGTCGGACTTCAGCTGGGCCCTGCCCCACTCTAAAAAGCCACGTCCAATCTGCTCGCCCACCGCGCGGTAGAACGCATCCCCCATTGCCGCGCGCGCCGCAACCTGAAGCCAGATGCGCATATAGGGCCACAATGCCTCTTCGAACAAAATGTCGGCAAATTGACGGCGCAATTGTTCCAAGGGCAGGGGTTCGGACGCGGTCCGCGCGGAGATCAATTCCACCAACCGCGCCGAAATCTGCTCCAACACCGCAGTAATAATCTGCGCCTTGTCGTGAAAATAATAGAGCAGCATCCGGTCGCTGGTGCCCGCCGCCTTGGCCAGCGGACGCAAGCTTGCCGCCGACAATCCCTCTGCGAGGACATAATCGGTCAATCGCTGGATAATCTCCGCGCGGCGGGTGTCATTCTTGCTCACGCACCCAGCATAGCGCGTCAAAGACAGCGGTGGCAACTGGACAGCGCGCGCCAGTATCACTATCGGCTTGGCATGCCAGACTCTAATTCATCCGCTCAGCCTTCCGACTCAATCCTGATCATCGATTTCGGATCGCAGGTCACCCAGCTTATCGCCCGCCGCGTGCGCGAAGCCGGGGTCTATTCCGAGATTGCACCGTTCAACAATGCTGAAGCCGCGTTTGCGCGGATGCAACCAAACGGCATCATCTTATCAGGTGGCCCAGCCTCCACCACGCACGCCGATTCCCCGCGTGCACCGCAATGCGTATTCGACAGCGGCTTGCCCATTCTTGGTATTTGTTATGGCCAGCAAACGATGATGATGCAGCTGGGCGGACATGTCAGCGCAGGCGACGGCGGCGAATTTGGCCGCGCATCGATTGCGGTGGAAAAACCCTGCGCCTTGTTCGACGGCCTTTGGGAAAGTGGCGAGATGCATCAGGTGTGGATGAGCCATGGTGACAAGGTCACAAGCCTTGCGCCCGGCTTTGAAGTCGTCGCGACCAGCGATGGCGCGCCTTATGCCCTCATCGCCGACGAAGCACGGCAATATTATGGCATCCAGTTCCACCCCGAAGTGGTCCATACGCCAGATGGCGCGAAGCTGATTTCCAGTTTCGTCCGCAATGTCTGCGGCTTGGCTGGCGACTGGACGATGGCCGAATTTCGCGCGACGAAGATCGCCGAAATCCGGGCGCAGGTCGGCTCAGGCCGGGTCATTTGCGGACTGTCGGGCGGCGTCGATAGCTCGGTGGCCGCAATCCTCATTCACGAGGCGATCGGCACGCAACTGACCTGCGTCTTTGTTGACCATGGCTTGCTGCGCATGAATGAACGCGAACAGGTCGAAACCTTGTTCCTCGACCATTATAACATCCCGCTGGTTGTCGTGGACGCTGCAGAACGCTTCATGGCGGGCTTGGCGGGCGTCACCGACCCTGAGGCCAAACGCAAGTTCATTGGCGCTGAATTCATCAACGTATTTGACGAAGAAGCCAAGAAAATCGGCGGTGCAGATTTCTTGGCGCAAGGCACACTCTACCCCGATGTCATCGAAAGCGTCAGCTTCACGGGCGGACCATCGGTCACGATCAAAAGCCATCATAATGTCGGCGGCCTGCCCGCACGGATGAATATGAAATTGGTCGAACCCTTGCGCGAATTGTTCAAGGACGAAGTCCGCGTCTTGGGCCGTGGGCTTGGCCTGAATGACCAATTTGTCGGCCGCCACCCCTTCCCTGGCCCCGGCCTTGCCATCCGTATTCCGGGCGAAGTGACCAAAGAACGCTGCGATGTGTTGCGCAAGGCCGACGCCGTCTATCTCGAAGAAATCCGCAATGCCGGACTGTATGACGCGATCTGGCAGGCCTTCGCGGTGCTCTTGCCCGTCCGCACCGTGGGCGTGATGGGTGATAGCCGCACCTATGACAATGTTTGCGCCTTGCGCGCGGTAACCTCCACCGACGGCATGACGGCGGACATTTATCCGTTTGAAAGCGCCTTTCTGAGCCGCGTATCAACGCGCATCATCAATGAAGTCAAAGGCATCAACCGCGTGGTCTATGATTATACATCAAAGCCACCCGGAACGATTGAGTGGGAATAGGCGTTTCGTCCGCATGACCGTCCCCCTTTCGCCCGCGCAGATTAGCGAAATCGTCGAAATGGCGCTGTCGGACCATATCAGTTTCACGCAGATATCTGCGCAGCACAAGGTGACACCCGACGAGATAAAGATCATCATGCGCACACAGTTAAAGCCCGGCAGCTATAGCGCATGGCGCAAGCGCGTGCGTGATTTCGGCGATCGGCGGGAGCATTATAAATGACACCAACTGCAAAAATATTATTGCTTGGATCGGGCGAACTCGGGCGCGAATTTGTGATCGCGGCTAAGCGTCTTGGTTGCCATGTGATTGCCTGTGATAGCTACGCCCGCGCACCAGCTATGCAAGTCGCTGACGAAGCCGAGGTTTTTTCCATGCTTGATGGCGCGGCGCTTGGCACGGCGATTGAAAAGCATCAACCCGATTTCATCGTACCCGAAATTGAAGCGATCCGCACCGAGGTGCTTGCAGATTATGAGGCAAAAGGTTTTACAGTCGTGCCATCGGCGCGCGCGGCGCAATTAACGATGAACCGCGATGCCATCCGCGATCTAGCCGCATCCGAATTGGGGCTGACAACCTCGCGTTATCTTTACGCCGAAAGCCGCGAAGAACTGCACGCGGCAGCAGACCAGCTTGGCCTTCCTTTGGTTGTAAAACCGGTAATGTCCTCATCGGGCAAAGGGCAAAGCACGATGCGGGCGCAAACGGATATCAATGCGTCATGGGACTATGCCGCTGCAGGGATGCGTGGTGACCGGCTGCGCGTGATTGCCGAACAATTTATCGATTTTGATTATGAGATTACTCTACTGACCGTCCGCGCGCGCGACGGCGTCCATTACTGCCCGCCGATTGGTCATCGTCAGGAACGCGGCGATTATCGGGAAAGTTGGCAACCAGCGGCAATGTCGGTAGCGGCGTTGAAATCTGCGCAGGATATGGCGGCGAAGGTCGTCGATGCGCTTGGCGGCTTTGGTCTATTCGGGGTTGAATTTTTTGTGAAGGGCAACGAAGTTATCTTTTCCGAATTGAGCCCACGGCCGCATGACACCGGCATGGTGACTTTGGTGTCGCAGACTTTGACCGAGTTTGATT
>CALGEE010000331.1 GCA_937881525.1 uncultured Sphingomonadales bacterium
CGATGCGAATGCGACCGGTGCCAGATTTTGGTGCCGGTACGCAACTGTCATCAAGGCAGACAGGGATACGCTGATCACAATTACCGAACCCACGTCCATTTCTAAGCTCCTCACTTCGGATGATGTATTTTGTATGTTCGGCTTTCCGCTGGTTCAGCGCGTTCAGGCGAGTTGTCGAATTCTGTCCGGATGGCACGTTCGCGCGAAATAGGCATAAGATGCACGATCTACTGCCGGTTTGGGCTGCGGCTTATTCCGCAGCAATTCCGATCCCCTCCAGCCGGTCCTCGAGCTCGTCGGCAGCACTCTGCAAGGCAGAAAGTGTTGCCTCGTCAGCTTCCCAGTACTTCCTGTCATGCGCTTCAAGCAGTCGGTTGGCCATCCGAGCAGATGCCTTCGGGTTAAGGTCAGCGAGCCGCTTTCTCATCGCATCATCCAGCACGAACGTTTCTGTCATGCGCTGATAGACCCACGGCTGAACTTCGCCCGTAGTCGCTGACCAACCAACTGTATTGGTAAGCTGTGCCTCGATCTGACGCACGCCTTCATGGCCGTGGTTCAGCATGCCTTCATACCATTTCGGGTTCAGAGTGCGCGTGCGGGTCTCCAGCGAAACTTGTTCGGCAAGAGTACGAACCTTACCTTCGCCGCGTGTCTGGTCAGTGATGTAAGTTGGTGCTGACTTTCCACTTGCGGATTTTACAGCGCGCCCGATGCCGCCAAGCGTGTCAAAGTAGTGGTCGATCGTCGTGACCCCGAGTTCGGCTGACTCCAGATTTTGGTATGCGAGGTCTACCTTGCCCAGAACACTTTTCAAGAGTTCAGGCTGCGCTACGGAAACACCATCGCGTCCGTAGGCGAAAGACTTCCGCTTGGTATAGGCTTCGGCCAGTTCATCCTCGTTATCCCACGCGCCGCTGTCGACCAGAAGGTTGACGTTTGCCCCGTAGGCTCCGTCTGCGTTTGAGAACACTCGAAGGGACGCTGTTTCGAGATCGCAGCCCTTATCTTCCATGTAGGCCAGAGCATTCGCCCGGATGAAATTCAGTTCGGGCGGTTCATCGGCACTGGCGGCCAGCCACGCTGCCTCTGCCAGAAGCCGCGTCTGAAGCGGCAGCAAGTCACGGAAAATGCCTGAAAGCGTAGCCATTACGTCGATGCGGGCCCGGCCAAGCTCATCAAGCGGCAAAAGCCTTGCCCCGCAGACGCGACCGTAACCGTCATAGCGCGGCGACGCCCCCATCAAGGCAAGCGCCTGCGCCATCTGGCTGCCTTCGGACTTCAGGTTGTCAGCGCCCCAGAGCACCACTGCGATAGTCCGCGGCAAAGGTGCACCAGTGGCCATATGCGCCTCTATCAGCTTCTGCGCCTGACGTGCGCCATCCGCGATTGCGAACGTCGAAGGTATGCGGAACGGGTCAAAGCCGTGCACGTTGCGGCCGGTCGGCAGGACCTCGGGTGTGCGCACGATATCGCCGCCGGGGGCGGGTCTGATATAGCGACCGTCCAGCGCCCGGATCAGGCCCGGGATCTCGGATTGCAGCGTGAGCAGGCGATCAGTTTCGGCCAGCGCGCGCAGGATAGTGACATCGCTGCCCCCGGATCTCGCCACAGCCTCGGGGGTCGCGCCGCCGACGAGGGCTTCCAACGACGCGCGGGGCATCTGGATGCCATGGGTCGCTTCGGCCACTGCATAAAGCATGTCCGCACGCCCCTCGGGGCTGGGGGCTTGGCCAACGATATGCAATCCGTGGGGGATCAGTTCGTATTCCATCTCAAGAATCTTTGTGACCAGCCGGTTTGCTTCCAATACCGGATTGCGCCAGGCGGGCTCAGCTTCGGCCAGATCAACCGTTGCTGCCTGGGCCTGGATCAGTTCCAGCAGGTCAGCGCGTTCCTGCACGGCATCAGGCGTGACCGAGCGCCACCGTTGCAGGGTGCTCTTCAGCTCGATCAGGCCCTTGTAAAGCCCAGCCGAAGACAGCGGCGGCGTCATATAGCTTACGAGTGTTGCGTTGGCCCGACGCTTGGCTAGCGCGCCTTCGGACGGGTTGTTGGCCGCGTAAAGATAGATGTTCGGCAGATCGCCGATCAGCCGGTCAGGCCAGTCAGCCGCGCTGAGGCCGGTCTGCTTTCCGGGCATGAATTCAAGCGCGCCGTGGGTGCCAAAGTGTAACACAGCATGGGCATCAAATTCTTCCCGAAGCCAGCGGTAATAGGCACTGAACGCATGTGTGGGTGCAAAGCCCTTCTCGAAAAGCAGGCGCATTGGATCGCCCTCGTAGCCGAAACCGGGCTGAATTCCGACAAACACATTCCCGAAGCGTTCCCCAAGAATGAAAATGTCCCGTCCATCACTGAGCAGGCGGCCCGGCGCTGGCCCCCACTGGGCCTCGATTTCTGCGAGGTGAGGCTCGCACTGGACCTGATTGCCGGCGGATACCCGTGCGTGCACGTTGGCGTCCTGACCGTAAACTTGTGAATTGCCACCCAGCACCCGGTTGCGTAATGCGTCAACGTCTGCGGGCACATCGACACTATAACCTTCGTCGCGCAGGGCACGCAGAGTGTTCTGCAGCGACTCGAAAACTGACATGTAGGCCGCAGTCCCTGTCGCACCGGCGTTAGGAGGGAAATTGAAAAGGGTGATCGCTATGCGTCGCTCAGACCGTTGGGCGCAGCGCAAGCGCACGATCTTGGCAACCCTTGCCACCAGCTTTTCGGCGCGTTCTTGGCAAACGATCATGTCGCGGGCAGACGTGGCAGCGTCAAAAACACACCGGCGCGCGCATCCCTCGCAATGGCCCGAAGCAGAGCTTGACCGGCCACCAAAAACTGTCGGGCTTGTCGCACCATCAATTTCAGGGATCGCAACCATGATGGTCGCCTCGATCGGCGAAAGCCCCCGCCCGTCGCGGTTCCACTCTTCAAGCGTCTGAAATTCCAGAGCGTGGGCGGCGATATAGGGCACGTCGAGCCGCGCCAGAATTTCCTCGGCGGCAGCAGCGTCATTGTAGGCGGGTCCACCCACAAGCGAGAACCCCGACAGCGAAACGACTGCGTCCACCGTGGCCTTGCCGTCTTTCAGAAAGAACGCTTCGATTGCTGGCCGTGAGTCGAGCCCACTGGAAAACGCAGGGATCACGCTCATTCCCTTGCGTTCCAGTTCTGCGATCACGCCATCATAGTGGCGGGCGTCGTTGGAGAGAATATACGAACGCAAAAGCAGCAGACCGATAGTACCGTTGCGGCCTCCCTGAGGCAGGTCCTCGGCCGATTCGGATACGCGATCCGCAAGCCTTGGGTGGTAAACCCCCACCTCCGGGTATTCGACGGGTGGCGGAACACTGCCGATCTTTCCGCCGACGACGTACTTCGTGACCAGAAGCTGAAGCATGCCAGACACGTTCTCGTCGGACCCGGACAGCCAGTACTGCATGATCAGGAAATAGATCCGCAAATCCTGCGCCGTGCCAGGAACATACTTCAAAAGCTTTGGCAGACGGCGCAACATAGCCATCTGCCCAGCACCCGAGGCGGTCTTTTTTTCGCCGGGATTGCTCTTGCCGCGCAACTTCTTGAGAAGCGCCATCGGCCCCTTGGCTTCGCCCGTCATGTCAAGCTGACCCATCTTGGTAAGCTTGACGATCTCGGGTGCAGAGACGCAGCCCATCATCACGGTGCAATGATCGCGCCGCGCCAGAAGAGCGGGCAGAATAGCCTGAACCTGATCGTCGATAAACAGCATGCAGGCAACGATGATATCCGCCTTCGCCACCGCCTCCTTGGCATCCGCAAGAGAGGTGGGATTGGTTGACCATTCCGCAGCAGCATGGACGGAAATTGACAAACCGGGAACTTGCGCTCTCAACGACTGCTCCGCGCGAGCGACCGAAGAGGACAAG
>CALGEE010000332.1 GCA_937881525.1 uncultured Sphingomonadales bacterium
TGCCCTTTTCAAGACAGCCGTGACCGAGCGGGGTCAAGGGCATTCCGATACCTACGAATTGGGCTGACGAAAGGTCCCGCCCCTCCCTTAACAGAGAGGGGCGAGACTTTTCGTCGTTGGCTATGCCGCGATTCCCGGCAAGCCATTGTTCCAAATATCAATTTATCTCAAATTGTCGCCGTTTACCAAAAATTAAGGCTGAGCAGAGAATCTGCAAAGGAGGCCATGGCTGAAATCGGTGGATCTGGTTCTTCCTTGGACTTCGTACATTGACTTCAAGTGTCTCAGGTTGCCGTGTTCCGAAAGTAGTCCAGTTATGAGTGATGTCGCGCCAGTTCCAGTTCTGCCCATCGCAAACGAGGGTCGCATTCTTCGCACCACGCAGGACAACGGGCCTGCCTTTCTGGCCGGGACGGCAAAGCGTCTGGTGGATATTGCACTAGCCCTCTTTCTAGCACCCATCCTGCTCCCGTCGATAGCGACGCTGTGGTGCCTGGCCCGTCTCGATGGCGGGCCGGGATTCTACGGTCATGTTCGTGTTGGTCGGGGCGGCCGGATATTCAAATGCTGGAAGGTCAGGTCGATGGTTCCGGACGCAGACGTGCGGCTTGCCGATCACCTTGCCGCAGATCTCGAAGCCGCGGCCGAGTGGGCCCGTAACGAAAAGCTGACGTTTGACCCCCGGATCACCCGATTTGGGCATTTCATCAGGATAACCAGCCTGGATGAGCTTCCCCAGATTTGGAATGTTCTTAAAGGAGAAATGAGCCTTGTTGGCCCCCGTCCTATCACAGCGGCCGAGCTAGGACGCTATGGGCCGAACGCCGATGCCTACCTTGACCTGAGGCCGGGGATAACGGGCCTTTGGCAAGTGTCTGGTCGAAACGAAACGACCTACGAGGAACGGGTTACATTGGACGTACATTACCAGCGCTCGGCCAGCCTCGTTATGGATGCCCGAATCCTCGCCCGGACCGCTTTGGCAGTCCTTAGAGGGACGGGTCGATGAGACTGCTCAAATACACTCTCCACCAGAACGCTAAACCGCAAGCCAAGTACGGAGACTTACGCATGAAACTGATAACGTGGTTCCTTTTAGCGGCCCTTTCTGTGGGAACGTCCAACGCAATCGCCCAGGGCGTTGAGCCGCCGGCCGCCCCGCCATCGCAACTGCCTGTCCCGGTGCAAGGTTTGGAAAGCATCCTCTTGCCTCCCCCGAATCCCCTGTTTGCCGGCGCATTGAACCTTGGACCGCTACTAGTCCCGGCTGCGACGTTTCTTGGTGTGACCCAGATCATCCAGCTGACGCGGGACACTGCGGCCACGGTAAACACGCCAAACTAGGTGGAATAGAGCCGGAATGGAGCATGCGCAGTCGCTGCTGTCTAACAGGCCGCGATGCCTAGCCGGATCAGCTCTGAACCCTTAATGCGGTATAACCCGTTCGCCTTAAAGCGGCCGGTTTCCATATACCAAGTCCTCAGCGGCGGGGGATAATGAGCGGCAATAATGCCTGAGAGTTCGTCAAAATCCTCCGGGCTGAGCTGTCGGTTCATTGCCCATGGTCCATGAAACCCGAAAGTGACGTGTGGTGTCGTACAGATGTTTGTCAGCCCCAGATACAAGGTACAGGTCGAATAGCAGGCGCCGCCATCTATGCGAACGGACTGCCCAGCAGCCTCGATCCTGCTTAGTTCAACCAGGCGCCGCCAGATGAAGCCTCCCATATCATTTCGCACCACAATTTCCCCACCGGTCGTCTCGGCGCTGCTGATCGTCGGTGACAGCGGCGTCAGGGCAAAGGCCAGCACGCCGGTCGCCAACAAGTGTCTAAGTTTGCGCCCCAAGCGCCTGATTAGGCGAAACGACACCGGTCGCCGCAGTGCGCCAGGTCTGCTTTTGTTCATGATCACACCCCAATCCATGCGGATCGGGCGTTACCCCAACCACGCCCCAAAGATCCCCCACCGGACCAAGGTGCCAAACAGGGGTAACTGGCTCGTTAATGGCCGGTCTTCCGTCGCTGGTAACTCTTTAAGATTTGCGCACAAACTTGGGGTTTTTCTTCAGGGGATCGGTCGCTGCGAAACGAACAATGATCGGACACAGGGCGGCACGCGTGGCTTCTTGAAAGTCTTTGGGCCGCTTTTCGCTTCGGCAATATTGCCCTTCTTGCTGGCGCTGGGCGCTCCGGTTCGGGGTGAGGGTCTATCGATCTACGGAACACCCGGTCTGATCGATATGCCGGGTGCTGCGGCGATGCCGGATGGGCAGTTTGCCCTGACAACAAGCGGTTTTGGTGCGACGCTGCGCAACACTCTCAGCTTTCAGATCATGCCGGGCGTCCTGGGCACGTTTCGCTATTCGGTGATCGACGAATTCCTCGGCGAGGGCTCTACCCTTTATGATCGCAGTTTTGACCTCCACTTTACGCTACTACAGGAAACCGCGACCCGGCCAGGGTTGTCCTTTGGGCTGCGCGATTTTGGCGGCACCGGGGTCTACAGCAGCGAATATCTGGTGGTGTCAAAGGCGATATTGCCAGGCTTTCGCGTCACGGCCGGACTCGGTTGGGGCCGGCTGGGTGAGCGAAACGGCTTTCGAAACCCGTTTGCACAGGTGTCAGAGGCCTTTGAAAACAGACGGATCGCGTCCGCAGGCGGGATCGCAACGACGGGCCGCCTTGATCCCGACGTCTGGCTGAGAGGTGACGTGGCGTTGTTCGGAGGCGTGGATTGGCAGGTCACCGAAGGTCTGTCGCTTGTGGCCGAATACTCGAGCGATCCGTACTCGGGCGAGACCGAGAGAGGTTTGATCGACCAAAAGTCGCCTTTGAATTTCGGTCTGCGCTATGCCTTTTCAAATGGGATCACACTTGGTGCCTATTCGCTTTATGGATCCGAAGTTGGGGCG
>CALGEE010000333.1 GCA_937881525.1 uncultured Sphingomonadales bacterium
TTTGCAAGATTTCCTTTGACCCCGGGATACCCCCCCCTACCAGGCGAAGGATCACATCGCTGACAACAAGAACAGCGAGTCCGAGAATCCATAATGCAGACATCAAATGCAGCAGACGTGCGCCGCGAATCTCGGCATTCATCGTATTTTGCCCCCCGTTGCGGTGTTCTTTGATCTCTGTGCGCTGTGGTGCAAATCGATCTTTTGACCAAAAGCTAACGAATCGTGGGAGCGGGTCAATAGTTGTTTAGCGGTCGATAAATTGTGTCATGAAAAGACCACAGTGTTTCTTGACCGGCGCGTCGGGATGTGTCTACGTTAAAAAGTGATCAACTGATAAATTGGCAGTAGTCGGGTATGATCACACCACGCATTGCTGCTTGAGCTGTCTACATCTGGGAGGATGCCATATGACACAATACTTGACCGGCAGTGTTGCCGGAATCGCGATGACGCTACTTGCGGTACCCGCTGTTGCAGAGACGTTTACGTTGCGTATCGGGGCTGGACATCCCAGTGGACCGTCGGCCTATGTGACTGATACAGAGCGCTTTTTTGTCCCCGAAGTCACGCGCCGGGTTGCCGCTGAAACCGAGCATGAGGTCGTCTTTATCGAAGGCTATGGCGGGTCGATCGCCAGTGTCTCCGAGACGCTAGAGGCCGTCCAAAACGGTATCCTTGATGTCGGCGCCTATTGCATGTGTTTCGAACCAGCCAAGCTTTTCCTGCATAACTTTCCCTATTACACCCCTTTCGGCCCACAAAGTTCGACACAGGCGATGTCCGCCGCCCGCGCTGTTTATGATGAAGTGCCATGGCTGACAGAACAGTTCGAAGCAAACTATGGTCAGGTCATGTTGGGTTTACATGGTTGGGACAACTACCATATCGGCACAGTGAAACCCTGGTCGAACGTGGCCGATTTGGCGGGAGTGAAGATCGCAGGCGCTGGTCCCAACCTGCCCTGGCTTGAGTTTGGTGGCGCGATACCTGTGCAATCCGCTTTGCCTGACGGTTATCTTTCGATGCAGACTGGTGTTTACGATGGTTGGCTGATGTTTCCATCCGCCTATCTTGGATTCAAGTTCCACGAACCAGCGCCCCATTACACTCTGGTCGGATTTGGTGCGATGCCAGTCAACGTGTTGGCCATAAACTCACGCTCGCTCGCGCGTCTGCCCGAGGATGTGCAGCAGATCATTCGAGAAGTTGGTCGCGCTTATGAGGATCAGGCAGGTGCATCTCTGGATGCTGCACAACAGGCTGGGCTTGATGGGCTTGCCACGTCCGGTGCCATTGTGACCGAACTACCCGCGGAAGCGCGGGCAGCATGGGCAAGCTCTTTGACGGGCTTTGCGGAGAGACAAGCGGCAGACGCCAATGGGCGCAATCTTCCCGGCAGCGAAGTGATGAATGCTTATCTACGGGCCGTGACCGCGGCCGGCTACGATTGGCCGGTTACCTATACAGTGGATTGAACCTGACAACCGTGCAGGCAGCGCCGCTAGTGGTGCTGCCTGCCCCGATCACGCGCCAACAGATAGTGTCCACGCACTGCTTGCGATCAAATAGCTGCCCAGCACGATCAAAAGTAAATGAACGATGATGTAAAAGGGGTCCTTGGCAATCCGTGTGGCAATGTATTTTCCAACGGCTATCCCCAAAGGCATGATGGGCAGCAGGAGCAAAGAGATCCAGAGACTGTCGCGCGTGACCAGTCCCATCGAAAGCACAATTGGAATTTTGACGAAATTCACGATGAAGAAGAACCACACCAAGACAGCGACGTATACCTGCGGCATCAGACGATATGGCAGCAAAAACGCCTGCACGGGTGCCTCTCCCATCAAGAAGAAGCTGGTAAATCCTGACCCACCGGTCAGGGCGATGGTGCGGTACCACTGCGGTTTGCCGGTGTCGGCTATGGGCGTGGAACGGCTTTGCCCACCAAGACGATTGCGAAAGAACTTCAGTCCCAACAACAGCGACATCGCGCCCAACATGATCGCCAACCCATCGGGGTTGATCCGGTCAAATACAACTGCTGCAAGGTAGACCCCCGCCACACCCCAAAGCGCCATCGGCCAAAGCAGCCGGAAATCAACAGCCTTGCGGTAGATAATGGCGACAATCACATCCATCATGATATAGGTTGGCAACAAAACAGCGATGGCCGTCGGGATATCCGATACCGCCGCGACCAACGGCATTCCGAGCGAGCCGATCATCCCACCGAACCCCGCCTTGGCAAGTGCAACGAAAAACACGGCAAAGGCAGCCACACAAAAGAACAATGGCGTGATTTCGGTCATGAGAAAGAATGCCTGCAAACAACGATCGTCATTGCCTGAGTACCAAGGCGGATGGGTGTCATGAGGCTATCCTTGTGGCCGGGGTAAGGACGAATGGCCTTTACCATATATTTGACTTTAATTATCACTTAATAAATAAGGTTCAAGCGGCTTGTGGGAACAGTTCCGGATCAAGGCATGCCAAGCCCTGTAAAACGCGCGCGGGCCATTCATTGCCGTTCTGCCTGTTTCGTGACGGCAGCACGGTTCACCGCCTAAAGGAGTGATACTCATGACACATATATTGATACCTGATGCCCCCGCACCTGCGCTGTCTTTGCCAGTCGTTGGCGGTGGGACCTGGACGCTGGCAGATCAGACACCCGGTTCGTTTACAATGATCGTGATTTATCGCGGCCTGCATTGTCCGGTATGCAAGACCTATCTGACAAAGCTGTCAGCCATGATGGATGATGCCCGGTCTTACGGCTTGAATGTTGTCGTGGCCTCTATGGATGGAATTGCCCGCGCTGCACAAGCAAAGGCAGACTGGGGATTGACCGATATACCGGTGGCTTTTGACCTGTCCGTTGCGGATGTCAAGAACTGGGGTCTTTACCTGTCCACATCCATCAAAGAGGCAGAGCCGACGCAGTTTGCTGAACCGGGTTTGTTCTGGGTCCGCGGTGATGGACGGCTGTATCTGGTTGATATTTCCAATATGCCGTTTTCTCGTCCGGATCTGGATATTCTGATCCCAAAAGCAAAGATGGCGATGGACAACAACTATCCCGCCCGCGGGACAACGGCCGTCTGAACGGCTGATATCACCCTGCCCCAAGGCTGTGTCGCCGCCACCTTGGGGTGCAAGACACGGCATCCGTTCCGATCGCAACGGCAACGTCAGTTCAGTGACGGCGGTTCATGCGGATCGGGTATCTGTTCTGAACCCTGTCGCAGCTTGATCGCAAGCCCGGCAACAAAAGCCGCGACCGCGTCTGCGATGACGCGGTCCTTGCGGGTTTCCAATGCACTTTCATAAACAAGATCGCGCACCCCGTAATAAAAGATGCCGCCATGCATCACCCATGCAAATTCGATTTCGCTATCGAGCGCCGGACGTGGCGCCAGCCCCAGTTCGGCCCGTGCTTCGGCCACAATCGGTTCAAGAATGCGGTGCCGGACCAGTTGCATGTAACGGCGGTTGATATCTGCGCCCTTGAGACCTGAAAACAGATAGATGCGCATCCATTCGCGGTTGAAAATCACATCCGTATAGACAGTGTAAAAGGTGTTGAGACGCGCTTCGACGGATCGGCTGCGGTCGGTCAGGATCGACTCCCATTCGACGCGCCAGCGGTTGACGTAAACGGCGTCATACACTTCGCGGATCAGGTCATCCTTGGACGGGAAGTAGCGGTAAAGAAGTGGTTGTGTCACACCAAGCTTTCGCGCCAAACCACGGGTCGAGCTTTCAAAGCCTTCTTCAGCAAAAAAGGCGATCGCCTTGGTGATAAAATCTTCGCGGCGCTGGGTTGACGACATCCGCTTGCGCTTGGTCGGGTCGTCCGAATTTGTCATGCGATCCTTTCAGGCTGCGTTCCAACCTTCGTTTCACGATTAACCGGCAGCCTAGCAACATATCCGGACTGCTGACAGTTTATATGATAGCCCCTCTCGCTGCGGCAATCAGGAATATGCGATCCTTTTTCGATGCACTGCGGCGGGGATCACGATCAAGCGATCACCCACCACAGCAGGGCGCGGTGCTGCGATGCCTGTTCGACCAAGCATCCGTGACGACGTGTTGAGGTCTTTGCAGATGATATGCATCGCTTTGACCTGTTGTGGCACCTTTCGACATTATCATTCGATAAGTAATGACCGCAAAGCATCTAAAGCCATTGACACCCACAGCATTTTAATTTGTCATTCGATAAATTAAACCAACAGAAAGGGAGCCGCGCAATGGCCCGTCTTACACGCCAAGACATCTATGATACCGCCAAAACGCTGTCGAACTGGGGGCGTTGGGGGGATGACGATCAGATCGGCACCCTGAACAATGTGACGCCCGAGGACATTGTGGCTGCAGCAAGCCTGATCAAGACGGGCAAGACTTTTGCCCTGGGCCTTGACCTGAAACAGAAAATCCAGTCCGGGCTCTTTGGTGGCCGCTGGAACATGATCCACCAGATGCTGGCGACCGGTACAGATGCGGTTGTCGGGGCACAGGACGGCGACGGCAAAGCCTATCTGCGTTATGCCGATGATGCGATCAACATGCCTTGTCAGGTCGGTACGCAATGGGACGCATTGTGCCACATCTTTCTGGATGACAAAATGTACAACGGCTATCCCGCGACCGAGGTGACCATCAACGGGGCGGCGCGCCTCGGGATCGAACATGTCCGCGGAAAGATGGTCGGGCGCGGGATCTTGCTGGACGTTGCACGGTGGAAGAACGTTGACAGTCTTGACGATGGCTATGGGATCACGAACGCAGACCTTGATGGTTGCGCCGCGGCACAGGGTGTCACAGTCAAGAAGGGCGACTTTGTCATCGTTCGGACAGGACATCAGGAACGCTGCCTCGCCTCTGGTGACTGGACAGGCTATGCGGGCGGCGATGCGCCGGGACTGGCTTTTGAAACCGCACACTGGATCAAAAAGCACGATATTGCAGCGATTTGCGCCGATACATGGGGGTGTGAAGTGCGGCCAAACGAAAGCGACGAGGCCAATCAGCCCTGGCATTGGGTTGTGATCCCCGCCATCGGCATATCGATGGGGGAGATATTCTATGTCAAGGAACTGGCAGCGGATTGCGCCGAAGACGGGGTTTACGAGTTTTTCTTTAGCGCACCACCCCTGCACATTCCCGGGGCAGCAGGCTCGCCGATCAACCCACAAGCCATAAAGTGACTTCAGGGGGGGTATGACAGATCAGTCAAAGCCGACCGGATCACGCAGAGTGTGCAAGACCTACCAGCCCCCCCCCCCAATCGCCGCATGACAGGCGCCCTGCCCTATCACCTAGCCAATGTTTGTGGCAGCGTGATCGGTGATTTGCCCGGTCTTTTCGCTTGGCAAAAGCGTAACGCGGCCCGATCAGCCAAGGCCCAAGGATCACGCTTTCAAAAAAAACGGATTAGAGGACAGATATGATCCCACATCGCTATGCACCCATCGTCTTCGGCTTCGTTTTATCAATGATCATGTCGGCCGTTATCTCTGGCGTGGCGACATTATCGGCGGTTGGCTTGTCTTCGGCGCTACCGATGATCTGGGCCCTCGCGTGGATCAAAAGCTGGATCGTGGCGTTCCCGTCCGTTCTGGTCGTGGCGCCGGTCGCGCGGCGGATCGTCGGGCGGCTGGTGGCGCCTGCTGCACCAACCAGCCACTGAACGCAATCAGATCCACAATTGATAAGCCGCGGGTATCCAGCGATAGCCAGCCCCATGCTGTTCCACATAGCCTATTGCAGGGAACGGCATGTGATGGCCGCTGACCAGCAAACCGTCTGCTGCCGCCATGGCCAAGACCCGCTTGCGCGTGACAATAGCCGCATCGGGGTCATCATCAAAGGCAACAGGGCTGTCAGGATATTGTAGGGAAAACACATAATGGTTGGTCACATCCCCCCAAACCAGCAGGGATTTTCCACCATCATCCAGCCGGTACATCATATGCCCGACAGAATGGCCAAAGGCCGCCAAAGCCGTCAACCCCGGCACCACAGTGTCGCCATCCTCCAGAAATGTCATCCGATCGGCAAGCGGAACAATAAGCTTCAGGAACAAGTCACGGTTCTGCGCACGTTGCGCCGGGATCTGCGACCCGTCGTACCAGGCATCGAACTCGCGCCGGCCGATGACATAGCGCGCGTTCGGAAAGGTCGGCACACCATTTTCCAGCACACCACCGATATGGTCGGGGTGCATATGCGTAAATGCCACGACATCGATATCCCCAGCGCCGTAACCGGCCTGTAACAGCCTGCCTTTCAGGTGGCCTGCATTGCCCGCCTTGCCACCTTGTCCGAAACCGGTGTCAAACAACACCACCTGGCCGGCGATGCTGATGACCGTGGGGGTATAGGTGTTTTCAAAGCCATGTGCAGGCAGGTTGTTCGCAGCGGCAGTCACCGCGATCTGGGCGTCGGAGCGATCAAGCGCAAAGGGTGGTCGGATCGCATCACGCAGGTGGGCACCATCCAAAATCGTCGTCACCTCGGCGGTGGCAAGGGTAAACCGCTGGATTGACGGGCGATAAGCGCCTTTTGGGCCGGTTGTCATGGCTGTGAAACCTCTGTTCCAGGGTGGGGTGTCAGCGGGATGGCCGGGTGGCCCACGCGTCTATGATGCAGATGTGTTGGCAGTTCTTCGTTCTGCGATGATCTTGGTTCCGCAGGCGCCCTATCCGTGCGCATTGTCCTGACGCGTTCGGTTGGCATAGAGAAAGGCCAGATTGAAGATGTTGCTGTATTTTTGTGTTTTGGACGGCATCCGAATGATATGCCGACCTTGTTTATGATATACAGGCAAGATCATTTTCAAAAGATAAACCCATGAGAATATCATAATAGACGCACAAGATTTCATGCAATCATGCCATGCGCCGACGAAAGACCGAAAGGCATTTGTTGCTTATGGTCAGTGCCGCAGAGATTACCGTCAAAAGAGACAGAATATCATTTTTCAAGATACACTTTATCTGAAATCATCATGTTATTCAGCGGATGGCATCAGCCATACTTGCGCATGATAATTTGGTGCAATGCTCGGGTCGCGGGATTCGCGTTTCGATCCAACGAATGACCCATTGCAAGTTGTACAACCTGTGGGATCATTGGCGGCGATCAGAAACGCGATGGCGACAAGTTTGGCACCCCTAACAAGCAAGGACGATGGCAATGAAAGACCACATCGAACATGGCCCTCACCATATCGAGACCAATACGGATCCAGCGGCTTTCGCGCACTGGCCCCCGGGCCTGTATGAAGAGATGATCGCCGGCCATGATAACGGCTGCGTGGGGTCTTTGCTTGTGTCCGAAACCGATCGGGTGCGGGTTTGGCATCTGCACATTCCACCAGGATCGCGCTGCGGTTTTCACCGGCATGTGAACCCTTATTTCTGGTCCTGCCTGACGAACGGTCTGGCGCGCAACTATTTTTCATCGGGCCAGGTGCGTGATGGGGTTCACTATGTGGGTGAAACCAAGCACTATTATTACGGGCCGGGCGATTACATGCTCCATTGCGTGGAAAACATCGGTGAAACGCCGCTGGCCTTTACAACGGTAGAGTTCCTTGACGGGACCAACCCCGCCATGTCGATCCCTGACCATGTCCGGCTGGTGCCGCCCGCTGGCTAAGGATTGGCGTGACCAATGCTGTGCGGCAGTGAATGCAGGCCACAGGATAGGCGCGCCAAAATTTCTGGCTCATTGACAAAAAAGCCGACCGTGCGACCCAAATCGCCGGCAGCACACATCCACCCCATTAAAGACCGATGGGATCAGAGAATAAGGACAGCTGATGAATACAACGCGTGTGACGATCAATCGCTATGGTGGACCAGATGTCATGGTGCTGGAAACTGTTCATCTTGCTGATCCGGCCCCGGGCGAGGTGCAGATGCGCCAGACAGCCATTGGTCTTAATTTCATGGATATCTATCAAAGATCAGGGTCTTATCAGATACCGCTACCCAGCCCGCTCGGACTGGAGGCGGCAGGCGTGATTACAGCTCTTGGAAAGGACGTCACCGGCTTTTCTGTTGGTGACCGGGTGGTTTATGCGGGCCTGCTGGGCGCCTATGCAAGCCACCGCAACGTCACGGCGAAACGGTTGATTGCTATACCCGACGACATTGACGATGATATCGCCGCCGCCGTCCTGATGAAGGGGATCACAGTCGAATACCTGTTGACCCGCTGCTATCGCATAGAACCGGGGCAGGATGTCCTGTTTTGGGCAGCATCGGGCGGCGTCGGACAGATTGCCGGGCAATGGGGCGCGCATCTGGGCGCGCGGATGATTGGCGTCACGGGCGGTGCGGCAAATTGCACCGCGATCACGCAGTTGGGCTATGACGTTGCCATCGACCGCCAGACCGAGGATGTCGCTGCCCGCGTTCGGGAACTGACAGACGGCAAAGGAGTTCCGGTCGTTTATGACAGCGTCGGTGCAGACAGTTTTTATGCCTCGATCAACAGTTTGGCCCCATTTGGCTATCTTGTTTCCTTCGGAGCGACGACTGGCCCTGCGCCCGATGTGTCGCCACATCTTTTGCAGACAAAGGGATCGCTTTATTTCACCCGACCAACACTGGCCAATTACATGGCAGCGCGCGATGATCTGGAACAGGCGGCAGCAACAACATTCGGCTTGATCCGCGACGGGGTTTTGAAGGTGAATATCAACCAGCGTATGCCTCTGTCTGGTATTGCTGCGGCGCATGCGGCGATGGCCGCAGGTGACACGACCGGATCAACGGTGCTTGTCCCATGAAGCAAGCTGTCGGCAGGATTGATACAGCACAGATGGTGGTTGCCACAGCGGCCATAGGTCTGGCAGCCGTCCTTTTATTGACCGGACCAGAGGCCCTGCTTTTACGCGTGGCGGCGATTTCTGCGCTGTCCGTCGCGCTTTTCGCCACCCGGTTGTTGCCAGAGGTGGTGACGGCTTTGGGGACATTCCTTGCCTTCATCGCTCTGTCAGCCGCGCCCCCGGCGGTCATTTTTTCAGGTTTCACCAGTAGCGGGTTCTGGTTGCTTTTTGCAGGGCTGATCATTGGCACGGCGATTACGGCGACGGGGCTGGGGATGCAGCTGGCACTGCGGCTTTTCCAGCGCACGGGTCATTCCTATGTCCGGGCGGCCCTGTTGCTGGCCATCTGTGGGGTGGGTCTTGGACTGCTGGTCCCCTCCACGCTGCCCCGTGTCATTGTGTTGATGCCGATCGCGTTGTCGTTGGCGCAAACCATGGGCTATGCCGTGGGGTCTCGTGGCCATGTCGGACTATGCGTGACGGCGGCTGTTGCGACATTGTTGCCGACCTACGCCTTTCTGACGGCGAACTTGCCGACAATCATCCACTTTGCCGCGACCGAAACGCTCTACGGTGCCTCGCCTTCCTATGCGCAGTACTTTGTCGAACAGGCTCCGATCAATCTGATGCGGCTGCTGGTGCTGCTGGCGCTGATGCTGCCTTATGCGCCAGCGCGTGCCGATGCAGCCTCGACCGTCGAAGCACCCACACCACTGACCATCGTGCAGCGACGGCTCCTTGCACTTTTGTCTGTGGCCATCGTCTTGTGGATGACTGACGCGTGGCACGGCATTTCGCCGGCATGGGTCGCGCTTAGTCTTGCGGCTTTGCTTTTGGTCCCGATGTTTGGCATGCTCGATGCCACGGCAATGCGGACAAAGGTCGATCTTTCGCCGGCGTTCTTTCTGGCCGCCGTGTTTGCGATCAGCGCGATGGCGCAAGCAACGGGGTTGGGCACTGCTGTCGCGGACCGGCTTGTCCCACTTCTTGGTCTGGGGTCTGGCGGGCTGCGCGATCTTTACGCGATCACAGGGCTTTCGGTGGTATTGTCACATCTGACGACGGCGCCCGCGGCACCAGCGGTGCTCGTTCCGATGGCGGCGACTTTTGCATCGCAGACTGGCTGGGCCGTAGAGACCGTGGCCATGGCACAGGTCATCGGATTGGCAACGCCAATCTTGCCCTATCAAGCGCCACCGTTGATCGTGGCGATGTCTCTGGCCACAATCCCCGTGTCTGCCCTGCTGCGGGTCTGCCTGTGGCTGGCTGTCGCGGTGGCCATTGTCGGGTTGCCCATGACCTACCTGTGGTGGTCTTGGCTTGGCATGTTAGGATAACCCTGCATGATGAGGGCGCATTGCCACCGGGAAACGTGAGGATGCGGGATTGAACACCCCGCCCCCGCTATGGCGATTTGTTCAACCGCTTGGCCGCATCTGATCGCCGCAGATTTAACCAACTGATTCTGGTCACGCCGGACGGGGCTGCGCCGTGGGTTCACCCCACGGCGACAGCGCGTACATCACTTTCAACATGTGGAAGGTACTTCTCGAAGTTATCCGCGAACATACCCGCCAATCTTTGTGCCGCCGCATCATAGGCAGCCGGATCGGCCCAAGTGTTTCGTGGATTGAGCAAAGCCGTATCCACACCTGCGATCGCGGTCGGTACGTCAAAGCCGAAATAGGGATCGTTGCGGAATGTCACATCGGCCATCAGACCATCAAGCGCGGCATTGAGCAGCGCGCGCGTCGCGGTGATCGGCATCCGCTGCCCTGTTCCAAAGGACCCGCCCGTCCATCCGGTATTCACCAGCCAGCAGGTTGCACCATGTTCCGCGATTTTGGTTTGCAACAGCTTCCCGTAAATCTCTGGCCGGCGCGGAAGAAAGGGTGCGCCAAAGCAGGTGGAAAATGTAGGCTCTGGATCGGTGACACCACGTTCGGTGCCCGCAACTTTGGACGTAAAGCCGGACATGAAGTGATACATTGCTTGTGCAGGCGTCAGCCGCGCAATCGGCGGCAACACGCCAAAGGCATCACAGGTCAGCATGATGATATTTTTGGGATGCCCGCCAATGCCGTCCGGGGATGCATTCGCGATAAAGCTCAATGGATAGGCTGCCCGCGTGTTCGCGGTCAGGCTGGCATCGGTAAAGTCCAATTCCCGCGTGCGCTTATCATAGACCATATTCTCGATCACCGTTGAAAACATATGCGTTGTGGCAAATATTTCCGGTTCTGCCTCGTGGGACAAATTGATGGTCTTTGCATAGCAGCCACCCTCGAAGTTGAAGATGCCTGTGTCGGTCCAACCATGTTCGTCGTCACCAATCAGCACTCTGGACGGGTCAGAAGAAAGGGTCGTCTTGCCTGTTCCTGATAGTCCAAAGAAGACGGCAGCATCCGAGGCATCGCCTGCTGCATGTATCGCCGAACAATGCATTGGCATCACGCCTTTTTCCGGCATCAGCCAATTGAGCAATGTGAACACTGCTTTCTTGTTCTCGCCCGCATATTCCGTACCGCCCACCAGGATAATCTTGCGATCCAGATTGAAAGCGATGACAGTTTCCGACCGGCAGCCATGCCGGGCGGGGTCCGCAGTGAAGCTCGGACAATTCACCAGCGTGAAATCGGCGATAAAATCATCCAGATCGCCGGCTTCGGGGCAGATCAACATATGCCGGATAAACAGGTTGTGCCATGCAAGCTCGGATACGACGCGGACCCCGATGCGGTGGCGCGGATCAGCCCCGGCGAAAAGGTCCTGCACGAAATAATCTTTGCCCGCCATATGCGCGCGCATATCGGCATAGAGCTGGTCAAAGGCTTCGGCCGTCATGCGTGCGTTGGCGTCCCACCATATCGTGTCTTCGGTGGTCGGCGATACAACAACATGCTTGTCCTTGGGCGACCGGCCTGTGAATTTCCCGGTGTTTACCAGCAGCGCACCACCTTGGCCAAGCTCACCTTCATTGCGGCGCAAAGCGTGACTGACAAGCTCGGGTTCCATCGCATTGTAATAAACATTCCCCAGCGCGTGAAAGCCTTGTGCGCTCAACGTAAAAGCAGGGTTAACGCGGCCGTGATCCATCAGAATGTCCTCTCCCGAGACTTTATTTATAAGGGGTTAACTTGGTCACTTGTGTAATGAAAGCAGTATCTTGTGCTGTTAGCGATAACCATTTGATGTTAGCGTCAAAGGTCGAAAAATGGGATCAGATCAGGCCGATCGCACCCCACCAGGCGAAAGTCAAAGGCAGCCCCAATACGGTGGAAAAGAACGCAGACAGCACGCAAATCCGCGTCAATGGCCCTACGGGAATTGCGGCAATTGCAATTCCTATCAGCAGCGGTGGTGACTGATACGGCAATATTGTGGTCGATATTCCGATATTATGGGCCATCGCCACTGCCTCGATCGGCCAGTCAGCAGCCTGAGCCATCGCTGCCGCAAGTGGTGCAAGCACGATTGGTGTCGCAGGGGCAATTGTCAGATGCGACAGGCCAGATGAAAACAACGTAATAACGGTCAGGTTCCAAAGATCAGTGTCCGGCGTCAACCGCAGCATTGGCACAACAATCTCGGCGATCCGGTGACTGAGCCCGACATCCGTCATGACCGCGCCTATGCTGAACACCGCAGCAATCAGAAACCCGATAGACAGGTCAATGTCCGACTTCATCGCCTGCGCGGTAAACACGCCGGTCGCAGGGACCAGCAGCACAAGTGCCACCGCCAGCGTGATCCATGCAGGGGCGATCCCGTGCAGCGTGTCGGTCGCCCAAAGGCAAATAGCGATCGCAAGAAGCCAGGACAGGCGGCGCGGCGCTTGTGTCCAAAGCGGCGCTGGTTCGTCATCTGCTTGTGCCGCAGGTATCACGGCTGGCTGTATGTCCGGGCTGCCTCCCCAGGCAAGCAGCAAGACCAGCAGGACGACGAAACGCAAAACATTGATCGGGGCGTTTTGAATGAAATAAGCGCCATAGGTGAATTGAATATCGTAGAGGATCTCAATTATTCCAACCTCGACAATCGTAGGCAGGTTTGCCGTCAGGAAGGCATAGGTCGGGATCAGCGTCATCAGCGCCGCTGTCATCAGCAGGCCGGTATGCTGGCGCGTCCCCACGCCAAAAGACATCCGAGCGGCCAGTGCCAAAGTGATTGGCATCATGACGATAACGCGTGGAATTGCCGAAGGGACGCAGGCCCCCAGCAACAGCCCCCCCAAAGACAGAAACAGCACTGCACGGCGATAAGACGTGCCGGTGAACGCAAAAATCAACCGCGCGATCTGGTCGCCCAGCCCCGATACGGTAATTGCCGATCCGATGATCAGGCCGCCGACCAAAAGCCAGAACCCGCTTGAAGCAAAGCCGGAAAAGATCGTGGCTTGTGGCGCGGCATCTATGGCAATGAAGGCCAAGAAAATCGCGAGCGCCGTAACCGTGTCGGGCAGACTGCGCGTCGCAAAAGAGGCGATACCCGCACAAGCAATGGCAAGCACCCTTAGCGCCGGATCAGACGTGACAATGATCGTGCCCAAGGCCAAGAGTGCCGCCGTCATGGCCAGCAATTTGCTGGCCGGAAGATGCGCGATCACGCCTGACCCTGCCTTATTGCCCGATCATCAGACATTCTTGTCAGCATCGCGGTAGACCTCGAAAACTGCCGCGGTGTCGTGATCCTTGGGCAAAAGCGTCCACGCCTGATCATACATGCCCAGCACTGCGTCGAACATCGGCGTGGTAACGTCGTGTTCGCGGATATCGGCATGAATGATCGCCAGGTCTTTTTCGAACATCGCCATATGGGCCGTGGCCGGAACGTAAGCCCCTGACATCATCAGCGGCATCCGCAAGTCCAGCATGCGTGACTGCCCTGCACCTTTCGAAAGCATCTGATAAACAGTGTCGCGATCCAGCCCCAAAGCGTCCGCATAATGCAGCACCTCGGCCGCCGCGCAATTGTGCAATGCGACTGCGTGGTTCGCGACATATTTCAGCTTGCTGCCAGCACCGAACGGGCCCGCGTCAATCACTGTATGGCACAGATGGGCCATGAATGGGCGCGCGGCTGCGATTGCATCAGACGGGCCGGATGCCATGATGACCAGATCCGCTTTGGCGGCCTGCGCGCCGGTGCCACTGACTGGGGTATCCAAAAGGATCGCCCCGCTTTTTTGGACGGCATCGCGCGCAGCCAGCTTGTCCTCCATAGCGAAGGTACCGGTTTCCATTACGATTTGACCGGGTTTCAGGACCTCGCCCAGCTTTTCTGCGACGATCGCAAGCGCCTTTGTCGACGCGATGGACAGGATGACCAAGTCACATTCCGTCAGCCAGACATCTAACGCATCATGCGCAACACCGCCGCGCTCTACCAGCCGGTCGCGGGCTGCCGTGTCGGGATCAAATCCCGACACGGCGACACCTGCACGCAACAGGTTGTCAGCATAGGCCGTGCCCATAATGCCAAGACCTATGATGCCAACGCTCATATCATGCACCTTTGCGGGTCAGCCCGAACAATTTGGCCGCTGTCAAACCAGCAACCTTGCCCTTGTCTTCAGCAGACAAAGCAGAGCTGACGATATGTTCAACCGGATCATAATCGGCCATGTCAAAGGGATAGTCGCTGCCCATGATCACCTTGTCAGCACCATAGAGTTTTACCAGATATTCCAGCTGGTGATCGGTAAAGACGACGCTGTCGATCCAAACCTTCTTGAGATAGTTGGTCGGAGGTTCTGGCAGATCGGCATGGCTGTCTTGGCGCGCGCCCCAGGCATGGTCGATTCTGCCTGAATAGGCGGGCAGATAACCACCGCCATGCACAGCAAAAATTTTCAGATCCGGCATGTCGCGCAGCAGACCGTTAAAAATGATATAGTGCAGCGCCGTCGTCGTCTCGAGCGGATTGCCGATGACATTTGCAAAGTAATATTCAGTAAATCTCTCTCCACCGGTAAAGCCGTTGGGATGGATCATGACGACTGCGCCAAGCTCTTCTGCCTTTTTCCAGAACGGGCGGAACCGGTTGGCGCTGATCTCCTCGCCATCCATGTTTGTCAGCAGCATGACGCCTTTGAGCCCCAGTTCCTTGACCGCACGTGTCAGTTCAACTGCAGCCTCTTCGGGGTCTTGCAACGGCACGGTGCCGAGCCCGGCAAAACGATCAGGGTTCTGTCCAACCCATTCGGCCATACCATCGTTCACCATGCGGCTTGCATGCGTAGCATGTTCGATGGGTGACTGATAATAGCATTGCGGAGGTGGTGGCGCGACGATCTGCATCTCGATCCCCTGCAAGTCAAGCACGCGCATCCGGTCACCGATGTCTTGCATGGCGACAGGCCCACGGTCTTTATCCTGCTGGGCGTTCACCGCATTGGTTGCGTCGTTGGAATATTTGACCATCGCAATACGCTTGGGGTCCACATGCGGGGCCATGTATTGCGCGGCAGCCGGGATCAGGACGTGGGCATGGCTGTCCACAGTCAGTGTTGACAACCGGCCTGGTGTCGCGGGCACGGGCCGAGCAGAGGTCGGACCGTAGCGGTTAACTGCGTCGCCCCGCTTTTGGGTGTCGATGATCGAATGGCTCATAATATCGTCCTGTTAGCTTTTGCTTATTTCATGAAGGGTGGTTACCGCGGCATGGCCGCGGCAACTG
>CALGEE010000334.1 GCA_937881525.1 uncultured Sphingomonadales bacterium
GGGATAGACTACGCGGTTTGATAGAGGCTGCGAGAGAGGAAGGGGAGCTGGTCGTTGAGGGCGCTTCGCTTGGCGGCGAATATGAGCGCGGCGCTTTTCTTACGCCAAGCCTCTTTCGCATGCATGACACGAAATCGTCGCTGATCCAGCAGGAGCAGTTTGGGCCTCTTGTGTCGATAGAGCGGTTTGCGGATGAACTAGAGGCGGTAGAGAAGGCGAACGCTACCGTATTCGGGCTGTCAGCAAGTGTCTGGACGCAAGACATTTCTCAAGCCATGCGGGTTGGGCGATCGCTTCGTATGGGGACGGTGTGGATAAACGACCATGGGAAACTTCTTCCGGAAGCCGAAACAGGTGGCTTCGGTGAGAGCGGTCTTGGGCGTCTGCACGGCATTGAGGCGCTCTCCGACTTTCTTGAAACAAAACACTACTACTTGAGTGCAGGAGCTCAGTTGCAGAATACGCGCGCTCTGGAAGGAGAATAAAGATGTCGTCAAAGCTCGATATCATGATTGCTGGCGCGGGTATTGGCGGGCTAACCGCGGCGGCTTGTCTGATGCAAGCGGGACACAGAGTCCGGCTCTTCGAGCAGGCCTCGAAGTTGGGCGAAGTCGGCGCCGGGCTCCAAATTAGCGCCAATGGGTTCAAGGTCATGCGCCATATTGGCGTTGACAAGAAGCTGGCGGCTGCGGGGGTGAAGCCTCTGTCTTACGTTTTTCGTATTGCGGAGACAGGCGAAGAGGTGAACCGTTTTGAGCTTGCTGAAGCTCATGAAGCAGCAAATGGCGCTCCGTATTACCAGCTGCATCGCGCGGACTTGCACGCGGCTCTTGTCGAGCGCGTACGTCAGTTGGATTCGAATTGTGTGACGCTGAATGCGGCAGTCAGCGAATATGAAGAGCGCGAGACGAGGGTTGATTTGATCTTATCCGACGGGCGCCGGTTTTCCGGCGATGTGCTGATTGGAGCGGACGGGATAAAGTCGGCTATTCGTGCACAGGCTTTTGGTCAGGCGCCCGCGGACTTTACCGGAGATGTCGCGTGGCGATTGATCATACCGGCTGCAAGGTTGCCCAAGGACCATATTGATCGGGTGATGACCGTATGGCTCGGCCCGAGCTCGCATGCGGTGATGTACTATCTGCGGAACAAGGAGCTTGTGAACTTCGTCGGATTGAAAGAGAGCGACACATGGCAAGACGAGTCCTGGACGTCAAAGGGCGATTGGTCCGAACTGAAGTCGGATTTTTCAACATGGCATGACGAGGTTCAAGTGGTGCTTGATGCGGTGGACAAAGACGCCTGCTATCGTTGGGCGCTGTTCAACAGAAAGCCGATCGACAACTGGGCCAAGGGGCGCGTTGCTTTGCTTGGGGACGCCAGTCATCCAACTTTGCCATATCTCGCTCAAGGTGCGGTCATGGCAATCGAGGATTCAGCCGTTCTGGCCAGATGCCTGGATGAAGTTTCCGATCCCGTGGAGGCGCTGAAGCTGTATTCAGCTGTTCGCGCACCTCGTGCGGCTCGCGTGGTGAATGAGTCCTCGGCCAACCAGAAAAAGTTCCGTGGTTCGATAGCAGATCTTCGACAGCGTTTCATCGGTGCCGAAATCGGCGGCGATCGGAATGGTTGGCTATATGGCTACGATCCTCTGACGGTAAAGCTGTCGCAGGCGGAAGGAGCGCAATCGTGAAACCCACGCCTCCCCCCATAAGTGCTGCGGTCGCTGCTTTTCTGGATAGGCCGGGAAGGATGCTGATCGGCGATGAGTGGATCGGGTCGGATCTTGCAGGCTCGATTGAGGTTCTGGATCCCGCAACCGGCGGCAGAATAGGTTATGCGGCGGCAGGCACTTCGGAGCATGTCGACAAGGCAGTAGATGCCGCGAGGGCTTGTTTTGAAAGTTCCGCCTGGAAGAGAACGACGCCGTCACAACGGACTGCTCTTCTTTGGCGCCTGTCAGAATTGATAGAGCAGAACGGTGACGAGCTTGCCGAGCTCGAAACCCTCAATGAGGGGCTGCCGATCAATTTGGTCAAATCGTTTATTATACCAGGTCTCATTGAAACCCTCCGCTACTATGCGGGCTGGGCGACGCGAATGGATGGGGCTGCAAAAACGCTATCCATTCCCGACGAAAGGCCCGATGGCGCGTTTGGACCGGCCTATCATGCTTACACGCGAATGCAGCCGGTTGGCGTGGTCGGCGCAATCGTGCCTTGGAACAATCCCTTGATTTTTGCCGTGGCGAAATTCGCTCCTGCGATTGCGGCAGGGTGCACGATGGTGCTCAAGCCGGCAGACGAAACACCGTTCTCGACGTTGCGGTTTGCAGAGCTCGTCCTCGAAGCGGGCTTTCCTGCGGGTGTTCTAAATGTCGTGACGGGTCGTGGAAGTGTTGTTGGAGCAGCGCTTGCAGCTCATCCTGGGGTGAACAAGATTGCGTTTACGGGCTCCACCGAGACCGGAAAGTCGATTGTTAGTGCGGCGACCGGAAACCTGAAGCGAGTCTCTCTGGAGCTGGGGGGGAAGTCGCCTGTTATCGTTCTTGATGATGCTGACCTGAAGTCTGCGATTCAAGGCGTCTGCGAAACGATCTTCCTAAACAGCGGTCAGATTTGCTTCGCAGGGTCGCGTGTGATCGCCCAAAGCGGCATTTTTGAAGATCTGATGCGTGGCGTTGCAGACGTAGCTCGCTCCATGAAGCTCGGGCACGGGCTGCTGCCGGACACAGACCTTGGGCCACTTATTTCGGCGCGGCAACAAGCCCGCGTTTGTGGCTACATCCAGTCGGGCATATCGGACGGGGCGCGACTTCTGTGCGGAGGGCCTAAGCCATCGGAGCAGGGTTTCTTTGTCGAGCCAACAGTAATGATTGCATCAGATCCCACAATCAGAATTGTGCAAGAGGAGGTGTTCGGTCCTGTGCTTGTAGGGACTGAGGCGAATACTCTGGGCGAGATCATTAGACTCGCAAATGATACGCCTTACGGACTTGCTGCAAGTGTGTGGACAAAGGACCTGTCGATAGCTCACGGCCTCGCGGCGGAAATCGACGCGGGGACCGTATGGGTCAATTGCCATAACGCGCTCGATGAGGCGATGCCATTCGGTGGATTCAAGCAATCAGGATGGGGCAGGGAGGGCAGTCAGGCGGGGGTCGCGGAATTTATGGAAGAAAAGTCCGTGATCGTGCGGCTTTGAGGTCTAGAACAGAATAGGGGTGGCGTAGTTTTGTCAGTTTTCAAAGGGGAAGGGCAGTCAGACCCGACGAGTACAGCTTTCGTTGCCGCCGGATTGGTGTTCGGTGTCATTGGCGGCATGGTTATCATTGTCCAGCCGGGATTCGTCGAGGGTTTGGTTAGTCAGAAGGGGTTTACGGATCAGTCTGCCGGATTGATTGCCGCGTCGGAAATGGCAGGCGTTGCGGTCATGACCATTTTGCTCGCGATCATCAGTCAACGATTAAACTGGCGTGCCGGAGTGCTGGCGTTCCTATTGGCGACAATTGCAGGGAACATTGTCGCAATGCTCGTCGACACAGTGTCTATGTTCGCACTCGCAAGGTTTGTCGTCGGTCTAGGCGCCGGCGGAATAGTTTCGATAGGGTTCGGCATGTTGGGGATGACCCCTCATCCGGACCGAAACTTCGGTCTCATGGTAATGTTGGCGATGCTCTATGGGGCCGTCGTTTTCTATTGTTTGCCTTGGTTGTTTTCTAGTTTCGGATTTGCAGGGCTTCTGTCTCTTTTTGTAGGCTTGGCGGTTTTGTCGCTATTGTTTGTGCCATTCGTTCCGAAATCGGGCAGAACGTTTGTGGAGACCGATGCTCAGGCAATCGATTTGCCGACCAATCTAAAGTGGCTAGCGCTAGCGGCCATGCTTATGTATTTTATTGCTCAAGGAGCGGTCTGGTCCTATCTCGCACTGATCGGAGTTAGTATCGGCGTGACCGATTCAGCGATTTCGCAATCGCTTACTCTTTCCCAGCTTACGGGTCTTGTGGGAGCTCTCGTGCCAGTGTTGGTTGGCGCCCGTTTCGGTCGCTTCCCAATGTTGTCCCTCGGAGTTCTTGCGGCCGTCGTTCCCCTTTCTGTAATTCTGTTCGGTTGGACGACTGCGATAGCTTTTCTCTGTGTTGTTCTGGTGTACAATTTTGGGTTCAATCTTACCCATCCGTATCTACTCTCAGTGATGGCGTCCTTTGATCGTTCCGGAAGTGTTGTGATCTACGCGGTTGCAATGCAGATGACCGGATTGGCCGTGGGGCCCGCAATTGGCGCTTATATTGTAGCAGAAAATGCAAATTACACGGCTCTGATGTTTGCTGCCAGTGTCGTATTTTTGGTTTCCCTTGGCCTTTTGTTTTTTCCGACACGAGCACAAAGACGCCTCTCGCAGGGAAAATGATAACATTAAAATGTACAACAAAGATTGATTGGTCCACAGTGATGGTCTCTAGTGCTTGGGTTGCAGGAGTGACGAATGAGCTCGGTCTGGGTGGATCGCGGAATGGCGTCACTAATCGCGGGTAATGTCGTTTCCGCAAA
>CALGEE010000335.1 GCA_937881525.1 uncultured Sphingomonadales bacterium
GCTCGCAAGATTTTTTTTAGTGCATCTGCTTGCGTTAGAAACAAAAATTGCTGTTCTAGGCGTGTGCTCACCTTGTTGCTTCGGTTAAGCGGCGCGCAACATATGATGAGACCATGTTTATCATGGGATTCATATGCTTTTCTTCGTCTTTAAAGAAATGGTCTGCCCCCTCGACCACTTCGTGGCTTACGGTTATTCCTTTTTGGTCGTGCAGCTTATTAACCAAAGTAACAGTATCGTTTGGCATAGCAACCCTATCGGCGGACCCGTTGATGATCAGACCCGATGAAGGACAGGGGGCCAAAAAACTAAAGTCATACATATTGGCGGGGGGAGCAACCGAGATAAACCCCGTAATCTCAGGGCGACGCATCAAAAGCTGCATTCCAATCCAAGCGCCAAAGGAGAACCCCGCAACCCAGCAATGTTTGGTATTTTGGTTCATTGATTGCAAATAATCCAGCGCCGAGGCAGCGTCAGAGAGTTCGCCTATTCCTTGTTCATATTCGCCTTGGGATCGGCCAACGCCGCGAAAGTTAAAGCGTAAGACCGTAAACCCCAAGCGATAAAAGGCGTAATGTAAGTTGTAAACAACTTTATTATTCATCGTGCCGCCAAACTGCGGATGCGGATGCAACACAATCGCAATAGGCGCGTCGCGCTCTTTTTGCGGATGGTAGCGGCCTTCTAATCGCCCCTCGGGGCCGGTGAAAATTACTTCGGGCATGGTGCCTGCCTCTTGTTAGCCGGGAAATCTTGATTATTTCCATCGGAATATGTATCACTCAAGGGAATAGCCCTTGCCTTGGATGTGAGTTAAGCGCCCAAACGCTAAACGTCAATGAATTTACAAAGGAATATTAATGAAACTCTCGACCAAAGGTCGTTATGCTGTAGTTGCTTTGGCTGATCTGGCCTTGGGCAAGGGGGATGGACTGGTGTCTCTGGCAGAAATAGCCCGCAAACAAAATATTTCTTTACCCTATTTAGAGCAACTTTTTGTGAAATTGCGCCGCGCGGGTTTGGTGACGGCAGTGCGGGGACCGGGCGGTGGCTATCGTCTGGGACGGTCAGCCGAAAGTATTCGCATATCCGAAATCCTGTCTGCGGTTGAAGAGACCGTCTCGGCCATGCATTCGGGTGCCGGGGCGATGGGTGGTGTATCTGGGACTCGAGCTCAGTCCTTAACCAACCGACTGTGGGAGGGGCTCTCAGCCCAAGTCTATGTGTTTTTACACCAAACCCGCCTATCAGACGTGGTTCGCAATGAAATGGCGCCGTGCCCTGCGGTGCCTGCGCTTTTTGAAATTGTGGATGAGCAGTAATGGCAAGTGCCGAAGTGAAACGGAGCTATCTAGATTATAATGCTACAACACCGCTGCATCCAAAGGTGCGCACAGCCATGGTTGCGGCCATGGATCTGTTGGGTAACCCCTCATCGATTCATGCTGAAGGTCGTGCGGCTAAAGCTGCGGTTGAAAAAGCCCGCGCACAGGTGGCCACGGCTCTTGGGGCAGATGGAGCGGATATTATTTTTACGGCCTCGGCGACCGAGTCAGCGGCGCTTGCCCTTGCTGGGCGCGACCTTTCTTGCAGTTTGGTAGAGCACGACGCTGTGGCCGCATGGTGCACGCCAAATCTTATCACCGACACCTCAGGCCAAGTCACCGTCCCAATGCCTGCTCGCGCCGCCTTGCAGCTAGCCAACTCGGAAACGGGCATTTTACAAACTTTACCTACTGGGCTTGCGGTCAGTGACCTCACTCAGGCCTTTGGCAAAGTTCCTTTGTCTTTTCATTGGTTGGGTTGTAAAATGGCGTTGATTTCTGCGCATAAATTGGGTGGGCCCAAAGGTGTGGGCGCATTGGTGATTGAACGCGGGCAAGAGATCACCGCCCAAATTTTGGGTGGTGGCCAAGAAATGGGACGGCGTGCGGGAACTGAGAATATCTTGGGAATCGTCGGATTTGGTGCCGCAGCTGAAGTGGCGGCACAAAATCTGGCCAATGGAGTTTGGGAAGAAATTGCCCAATTTAGAAATATTCTAGAAACGGCATTGTCAGGCTCTGCTTTAGGCACTATTTCTATATCAAGAGGGGTCCAGCGTTTGCCAAATACACTTTGCGTTGCCTCGCCCGGATGGAAGGGCGAAACGCAAGTTATGCAAATGGATTTGGCGGGTTTCGCAATTTCGGCCGGGTCGGCCTGTTCTTCGGGTAAAATGCGCGCAAGTCCCGTATTGCGCGCAATGGGCTTTGAAGAAAGTGTTGCGGCCTCGGCGATCAGAATTTCGCTAGGACCTTTTACGAAAAAAAAAGATGTGGATAGTTTTGCCGATGCCTTTTTGGCGCAAGCGCAAAAGCAATCTCTAAAGAAATGAATGGAGCAGATGATGACCCAAGCGCTGGATACAGAATTTGAATTGCGCGACGGCGTAGATCGCGAAACGGTTGAAGCCGTGCATGCCATGTCTGGTAACTACAAGTATGGCTGGGAAACTGATATTGAAATGGAGTATGCGCCCAAGGGCCTATCGGAAGATATCGTGCGGCTGGGGAGGGACATGCCCGCGAATCACTCTCGAATATGACAGTGAGCACGGCTATCTGTTAGAGATACTTGTTCACTACAGCAAAGCAGAAGGTAAGTTGAAACCCAAGGAAGTAC
>CALGEE010000336.1 GCA_937881525.1 uncultured Sphingomonadales bacterium
ACGGCATATAGGGAAGATGATTGACATGAAGCTGATTATGCAAGGTCAGCGCATGGTAGCGATTGCGCCAATTATCGCCAATACGGCTGTTTTTATCGACAATCAATGTGTCGATGCCAAGCTGGGTTAGCCGCGCGGCGATCGACAAGCCAGCCTGCCCACCACCAACAACCAGAACGGCCGGATCATGATTTTCAAAACTGGCGGCAGCAAGGCGTTTATCCAGCCAGTTTGGCCCGCGAAAATCGCGCGAATAGGATTGTCCTGTTGGCCGGTTCCGTTCGGTTTTTTCCTCAAAGCCGATCAATTCATCAATTGCGGTAAAAAATGTCCACGCCCGATAGTGATCAGGATGATTGTCATCTGCTGTTAGCCGCAAAATTCCACGGCAATGCGCGGCATTGGTGGTAAAGGTGAAAAAGGCTTCGATTGCATCACTGCCAGCACGGTTTACAAGGCGCGGTGCAGTGGCTTTATGATCACGCGTGATCGCGCTGATTCCGGCTTTGGCCGCCGCTGCGGGAAGGCTGTTTAGAATGTCTGTTGCGCCAGTAATGGTTTGAAGCTGCCAGCTGAGCGCCAGCGCATCGCGCCAAAAGCTGTTGTCGTGAAATAGATCAGCGAAACCCGCCGGTGCCTCACCAGCTGATGATGATGTTTGATGCATCGCGGCATTGAAGCGGCAAAGCCAGTCATCAACAATCGAATCAATCATGGATATTGCGTTTTGGTCGTTCACTATCTTCAAAACCTTTGTTGAAAGCGCCAATTTTATTGGCATAAAGTTGCTAAGATCATCAATCGCGGGCAGGCGGGCTGCGTTGGTTACATTATCCTAATCATATCCATCCTTGTGGCAATATTGATAATATAATTTCTGTGTTATGGCTGGTTATAGACTCGGAAATCAGGCGTAGAATAGGTTGATGCTTGGCGCCAGATAATCGGAGGAAGTAGGCGGTTTATCGAAATACAAGCCTGTTTTCTGCGGGTGCAAAAGACAGGATTTGCGGTCAATGAAACGGCGTCAAATGGTCAAAGCGACAGGATCAAAATGACAAAAATAACTATAAGTAGATTTAAGACAATGCTTGACCAACGTCCATTCGTTCTCTCTTAATAATTACCGACTTTAATTGGCGGCAACGCTAAAAAACAAAAATCCGACTATTGGGAGGATAATATGAACAAAGGTTTGATCGCTGCATTAGTAGGCGTTATCGCTGTGGCAGTGTTTTTTATGTACAATGATCAAGGAAAAGAAGAAAAGAAAGTTGCAGAAAAGCCTGCGGTATCTGAGATAAAAAAAGATGCTCCAGAGGGTATAGTTATAGCGGTACCATCATTTCTAACTGGAGGCGCGGCGGGCCCGTTTGGCATTCCTGCAATGAATGGCGCCAAAATGGTTGCCGATGCAATTAATAAAGGGACACTTCCTGCCCCATACAACACTAAAGGTTTTGGTGGTGTGCCGGCAACGCTCATTGAGCTCGACGAAGGTGGTGGTGCTACAAAACAGGTTGCAGAATATCGTAATCTTGTCGAAAAGCGAGGTGTCGATGCAGTTGTGGGCTACATATCTTCAGGAAATTGCCAGGCACTTGCTCCTATTGCGGAAGAACTGAAACAGTTCACTATTTTTGCAACTTGTGGCACGCCCCGTATTTTTGAGGAAGCAGAAAGAAAATACGTGTTCAGAACAATGGGTCATGCGACATCTGACAACGTCGCAGCAGCTATGTATGTCAAAGAAAATTTCCCTGATACGAAAGGCTACACTGGTATCAACCAGAACTATGCATGGGGACAGGACTCATGGCGGGATTTTGATCTTACAATGAAACAGATCATGCCGAATACTAAAGCATCAGAAAATACCCAATTTCCAAAAATTTTTGCAGGTCAATATGGTTCAGAAATTTCAGCAATGTCGCTTGACGAAGCTGACTTGGTCCACTCCAGCTTCTGGGGTGGTGATCTAGAGGCATTCATTTTTCAGGGTGCCGCGCGCGGACTTTTTAAGAAGA
>CALGEE010000337.1 GCA_937881525.1 uncultured Sphingomonadales bacterium
CCGTGACGGAGTATCGCGCGTGCAAGACACCATCGGACCTTGGTCGGCCATCGGCGACATCGTCGCGGCAGTGCGGAGTGGGCGTGTCTCGGCGCAAGACGTGGCACGGCGGGCACTCGACCGGGCGCGGCGGGCTCAGGCGGAGTTCAACTGCTTCGCCCAGATAGATGCAGAGGGGATGCTGGCTGCCGCGCTTGCTCTGGATGGCAGGCGGGCGGCGGGCGAGCCTCTCGGTCCGCTGGCCGGAGTGCCCGTCGCGATCAAGGACTGCACGCCTGTTGCCGGTCTTGGCAACCGGATGGGGTCTTACGCCTTTGCCGGCACGGTAGCGGATAGCGACGCCGAAATCGTCACGCGATTCCGGGAAGCCGACGCGCTGATCCTGGGGAAGACGACGCTGTCGGAGTTCGCCTCCTCCAGCTTCTGCGACAGCCCGCTGCACGGCATCACGCGCAACCCGTGGAACGCGGACCGGACCCCCGGCGGTTCCTCGGGTGGATCGGCAGTTGCCGTGGCGACGGGCTGCGTGGCGATCGGGCAGGGGACCGATATGGGCGGATCGGTGCGCATTCCCGCGTCGTGCTGTGGTCTTGTCGGGCTGAAGCCCTCGGCGGGGCGATTGCCGCTGGACGATCAGCCGTCCTTTGTCGATGACATCCAGCACCACGGTCTACTGACCCGGACCGCCGCTGACCTGCAGCTGGCGCTGCCGCCGCTTTGCGGGCCCACGTGGTCGGACCCGCGCACGCTGGTCCCTCCGCTGGTGGAGTGGTCGTACACGCCCGACCTGCGCGGCCTTCGGATCGCCGTAACGCACGACATCGGCTTTTTCGAGATCGAGCCCGAAGTGCGCGACCGGTTGGACGCCGTGGCTGCGTGGCTTGCGCGGTCGGGTGCTTTCGTTGAACACATCGTGCTCGACTGGGACCTGTCGATCTCCGACGGCTGGGTGCGGCACTGGCATGTGCATCTTGCCGCATTCCATGGTGACGACATCGACCGGATCGGCGACCGTGCCGATCCGCGTCTTGCCGCCGTTATTGCCAAGGGGCGGGCACATGATGCGGTCTCGATCAGGAAACTCGACCTTGTGCGAAAACGGCAATGGGATGTTCTTAGCAAGGTGTTCGCATCCCACGACGTGCTGCTTAGCCCGACGATGACCCGGCCTGCCGTGGGCGTCGACGAGGACGACGCGCGATATCACGCGCGGACGGATGATGGCCGCAAGCGCGGGCTGGACATGACATCGGTCTTCAATTGGGTGCCGTGGTGCCCCGCCATCAGCGTGCCGGCCGGCCTGTCGGAAGACGGCCTGCCGATCGGGGTTCACGTGACTGCCCCACCACAGGACGAGGCGACGGCGCTGCGGATGGCCGGCCTGATCGAGGCAGGATGGCCGCAGGTCTGGCCGCCGGGCTGGGGCCCGCCCGGCGCAGGGGGGCTGACGTGATGTTCATCGGTCTCGATCTTGGCACCTCGGGGCTGAAGGGCGTCCTCATCGACGCCGCGCAGCGGGTGGTGGCCGAGGCGCACGCGCCGCTTGCCGTGTCCCGCCCGCATGACGGCTGGAGCGAACAAGACCCCGCCGATTGGATCGCGGCCGCCGAACGCGTGCTTGACGCCCTGGCGGTCCACGGGCTGTCGCGGGTCGGGGGGATCGGGCTTTCGGGGCAGATGCACGGGGCAACTTTGCTTGACGACCACGATCGCGTGCTTCGGCCGTGCATCTTGTGGAACGACACGCGCAGTCATGCCGAGGCCGCAGAGCTTGACCGCGACCCTGAGTTTCGCCGGTTGACCGGCAACATCGTCTTTCCGGGCTTTACCGCCCCCAAGCTACTGTGGGTCGCGCGAAACGAGCCAACCAACCGCGACCGGGTGGCACGCGTTCTGCTGCCGAAGGACTACCTACGCCTCTGGCTGACCGGGGGACATGTCAGTGACATGTCCGATGCCGCGGGGACCGGCTGGCTGGAGACCGGCGCGCGCGACTGGTCCGACGCCCTGCTGGCGGAGACCGGGCTGTCGCGCGCCCATATGCCGGCGCTGATCGAGGGGTCGGATGTGTCCGGTATCCTGCGCCCGGCTCTTGCGCAGCGCTGGGGGCTGCCGAAGGCCGTGGTCGTCGCGGGTGGCGGCGGCGACAACGCGGCCTCGGCCGTGGGGGTGGGCGTGGTCAGCGAAGGCGATGCCTTCGTTTCGCTCGGCACCTCGGGGGTTCTGTTCGCGGCAAGCAACGGATACCGGCCCGATGCGGCGACGGCCGTGCACACCTTTTGCCACGCGCTGCCCAGAACGTGGCACCAGATGGCGGTGATCCTGTCCTGCACCGACGCGCTGAACTGGTTCGCCGCGCTGGCCGGCTCGGATGCCGTGACGCTAACCGAAGGTCTTGGCCCGCTACGGGCGCCGGGCAGGATGCTTTTCCTCCCCTATCTCGGGGGCGAGAGGACGCCGCTCAACCGTGCGGACATCCGGGGCGCATTCGTCGGGCTCGCGCATGCGACCGACCGCGCGGCGGCAACCCGTGCAGTGCTGGAAGGCGTTTGCCATGCCATCCGCGACGGACGCGACGCGCTGGCTGCGACCGGCACGCGGTTGGACCGGCTGGTGGCTGTCGGCGGCGGATCGCGGTCCGACTACTGGCTGCGGCTTCTGGCGAGCGTACTTGACTGTCCCATCCAGAGGCCGGTGGCCGGTGACTTCGGAGGGGCTTTCGGCGCGGCGCGGCTGGCGCTGATGGCAGCCACCGGCGCGGGTGCCGAAGCTGCGGCCGCGCCTGCAAGCGCACGTGAATTCGCCCCCGACCCCGACCTCAAATCCGCCTTCGACGATGCACAGGCCCGCTACGTTCAAGCACGCACCCAGATTGGAACCCTGACATGACCGACTTTTTCCGTGGCATACCCGTCATCGCCTACGAAGGCCCTGCCACCGACAACGAATTCGCCTTCCGTCACTACGACGCCGATGCGATCGTTCTAGGCAAGCGGATGGCCGACCATCTGCGCTTTTCAGTAGCCTATTGGCATGCCTTCATGTGGTCCGGCATGGACCCGTTCGGCGGCGTCACCTTTGACCGCCCGTGGTTCGGCGACAGCATGGACCATGCCCGGATGAAGGCCGATGCCGCCTTCGAGATGTTCGCCATCCTTGGCATGCCGTTCTTCTGCTTTCACGACCATGACATTCGCCCCGAGGGCACCAGCCTTGCCGAAAGCGTCGCGCGGCTGCGGCAGATGACCGATTACCTGCAAGGCAAGATGGAGGCCTCGGGCGTCGGCCTTCTGTGGGGCACCGCAAACCTGACGACCAACCGCCGCTACATGGCCGGGGCAGCGACAAACCCGGACCCCGATGTCTTCGCCTATGCCGCCGCGATGGTAAAAGCCTGCATGGACGCCACACAGCAGTTGCACGGTGCCAACTATGTCCTGTGGGGCGGCCGCGAAGGCTACGAGACTCTTCTGAACACCGACCTGAAACGGGAACGGGCGCAATTGGGCCGGTTCATGCAGATGGTGGTCGAGTACAAGCACAAGTCGGGCTTTGCGGGTACGATCCTGATGGAACCGAAGCCGCAGGAACCGGCCAAACACCAGTACGACTACGACGTGGCGACTGTGCATTCCTTCCTGAAGGACTTCGGGCTGGAGCACGAGGTGAAGGTCAACATCGAACAGGGACACGCGGTCCTTGCAGGCCACACCTTCGAACACGAGATCGCGACGGCGGCCAGCCTTGGCATCTTCGGCTCGATCGACATGAACCGGAACGACTACCAGTCCGGCTGGGACACTGACCAGTTCCCGGATTCGGTGCCCGAAATGGCGCGCGCCTATTACGAGATCTTGCGTGCCGGGGGCTTCACCACGGGCGGCACGAATTTCGATGCAAAACTGCGGCGGCAAAGCCTTGACGCCGAGGACCTGATCCTCGCGCATGTCGGTGCGATGGACGTCTGCGCGCGCTCCCTCAAGGCGGCGGCTGCCCTGATTGAGGACGGCAGGCTGGAAAATGCGCGCGCGGCGCGCTACGCGAAATGGGACAACCCGGAGAACAAAGCGATGATGACCCATGGCAGTCTTGTGTCCATCAGCGAGCACGTGCTGGCAACCGGGATGGAGCCGCAGCCGCTGTCGGGCCGTCAGGAACGGCTTGAAAATCTCTGGAACACGTTCGTCTGAACGGACGCGTGCCGGGCAACTCCGGATTTCCCGGAGATCGACGGCGCGCCCGCAGGAAAGGGGGCGGACATGACACGCAGGCCGAACGTCCTACTGATCAACTGCGACGATGTCGGGTACGGTGATCTCGGTTGCTATGGTTCGATACGCAACAAGACCCCCGCGCTTGACCGGCTGGCGGATCAAGGCGCCCGGCTGACGTCGTTCTACCAGGCCTCGCCGTGGTGTTCGCCGTCGCGGGCAGCGCTGCTGACCGGATGCTATCCGCCGCGCATTGGATTCACTGAGTTCGACGGCATGCCCGTGCTTTTTCCGGGCGACCGCTGGGGCCTTGCCCCGTCCGAGGTGACCATCGCTCGCGCCCTGTCGCAAGGCGGCTACCGGACCCAGGCCGTCGGGAAATGGCATTGCGGCGATCAGCCGGCGTTCCTTCCGACCAACCACGGGTTCGACCACTTCCTTGGTCTGCCCTACAGCAACGACATGGGCAGGCAGGCCGGACAGGTTGCCGCCGAAGACCGCGACCGCATCAGGACACCGCCGCTGCCCTTGCTTCTTGACGACCAGGTGCTGGAACAGCAGCCCGACCAGGCATCGCTGACCGCGCGTTATATCAGCGAGGCGGTGCGGTTTATCCGTGATTGCGGCACCCAACCGTTCTTCCTCTACCTCGCGCATATCTATGTACATCTTCCGATCTACGTTCAGGAACGCTTCCTCGCGCAGTCTGACAATGGCCTTTATGGCGCGGCGGTCGAGTCGATCGACTGGGCCACGGCTGTCTTGCTGGCTGAACTCGACCGGCAGGGCATTGCGGACGACACCATCGTGATCTTCACCAGCGACAACGGGTCGCTAGGGGCCAATGGCGGCAGCAATGCGCCGCTGCGGGGCAAGAAAGGGACGACCTGGGAAGGCGGCATGCGGGTGCCCTGCCTGATCCGGTGGCCGGGTCGGATCGCTCCGGGCCGGACGGTCGATGCCCTCGCGACATCGCTCGACCTGTTCCCCACGCTGTGCGGTTGGTGCAACATTGCGCAGCCCGCCGGGCCGGAAATCGACGGCTCCTGCATCGGCTCGCTCTTGCTGGATGTCACAAACGACCCCGCCGAGAGGGTCTTCTGCTACTATAACAAGGCGGACCTCGAGGCGTTTCGCTGCGGTGACTGGAAGCTGCATTTCTCGAAATCCGGGACGGAACAGGCCCTGCTTTTTCATATCAGGGACGACCCTGCCGAAAGCCGGGACGAGTATGCGCGGCGACCCGATATCGCAAGGCTGCTGGAAGCACGCGCGCAGCTCGCGCGGCTCAGACTTGGAGACCGTCGGCTCGGCATCATCGGTCGTGACGTAAGGGATGTCGGCACCGTCGCCTCGCCCGTTCCGCTGACGGAATTCGATCCTGAGCATCCCTATTACATGGCTGAGTACGATCTTGCCGACCGGGGCTGACGGTGTTGTCGATTTCGGCCCCGCCTGCGTCCACCGCTGCCAGTCAGGTCGCTGCATCGGTCGCCAAGGCGGGCGCGGTCTTTCCAGGCGCGCCTCTTGACGCCTGCGGGCGGGGCCGGGGGTCATTCGTCGGGGTCGATCTGGCAAAGTACGTGCTCCATTCACACGGGGTGGCGGCGGACGGGTGGCTCGTTTTCCGCAAGAAGCTGTCGCGGCCGCAATTCGCTCGTTTGATGGCGGATCATTAGGTGTGAGAGGTTGCGATGGCAGCCTGAGGCGGCGTTCGTCACCAGTTGGATTTCCGGCGCATTTGGGCCGGTTGCCGCATCGAAAAAAAATGGAGCTGAATAAATTCAATGCGTTGCGAACGAGAGAAGGTTGGACGTCAGACCCATTCCCTCCGGTGGTTCCTCGTTGCCTTTGACGATCAAGTCGCGGGTAAATGACAGATGCTGCGTCAGCGCGGCACTGGCCCCGTCAACGTCACGGTTCCCAACTCTGCGGGGGCAATGCACGCGACCACCTTGCTTGGCAGCAATCTTCGTATGACCGCCTGGATTGTCGATTTGCCGTTTGCGGCGCTTGGCCCATAAAAGACAAATGCCTTTGGATTTGGGAGGCCAATATTTATCCCAGTGATTGATGCGCCAAGTATCTCCATGATGAGCTGATGGCTTTCAGCG
>CALGEE010000338.1 GCA_937881525.1 uncultured Sphingomonadales bacterium
GTAGCCTCACATGGTTCTCCGTTCAGTATAAAGGCAAAGGTGACGCTCATCCAAACAATCCTAGATAATTCCACCACACAAAGGTCAACGGAATCCCGACAAAAGCCACCGTCACCGCCAATCCGGCACACACCCGCAAAAGTGCCGCGATCGGAATTTGCGCGAGCGCCATCGATATGATTAATGGGGGGGCCTGATGTGGCAAAATTGGTGTCGAAATTCCCAAGATCTGCGTCATGGAAATCGTCTCAATGGTCCAACCGGTTTCCGTCGCCATTGCGCCGGCGAGTGGGGCGAGAATGGCCGGTGCGGCGGGGGCGGTCGTAAAGTGCGACAGAAAACTTGACAGCCCTGCAACCGCGTACAGATCACGAAGATCGCTTCCTTGCCCAAGCTGCAATAAAGGGATCAACTGCTCGGCGATTGTCGTGCTAAGACCCGTGTGCTGCGCAACCGCGCTGATTGCAAAAACAGCAGCCAGAAAGAATGCAGGAGACACATCAATCTGGGTTTTCATTACTTTGTCGTCCAGTATTCCGAACGCAGGCACAGTCAAAACCGCGGCAAGGGAAAGCGCAATCCAAGCTGGCGAAATGCCGTGCCAACTGTCCGTGACCCAGAACAGGATTGCCACGCAAATCATGATGAACAGAAATTTTTGAACTGATGTAAATGGTGTAGGATCTTCAAGCTCAGACAGCCGTTGGGATCGCGGAGGCGCGAAGGGTAGCATCACTGCAAGTAACGCTAGAAAACGCAGACAGTTGATGGGCGCCTGTTCTACGAAATAATCAGTGTAGGACGTGCGTACCCCATATAGGGTTTCGAACGCGCCCAAATGGATAATCGTCGGAAGGTTCCCAGTCAAAATACCAAAGGTCGGCAGGTTCGTTGCAACCGCGGCCGTCATAGTTAGCCCGACATGACCGCGCGACCCGATATCGTAGCCCATCGTTTTCGCAAGTGAAAGCGCGATAGGCACCATGATAATGATCCGTGGGATCGTGGCAGGAACAAGTACGCCCAAACCAAGTCCACTGAGCGCAAGCAGGAGAGCTACCCTTATATAAGAATTTCCCGTGTGTTGGAATATCCGCAAGGCAACCTGCATGCCAAGACCCGTGGTCGTAATGGCGGTGCCAATCACAAGGCCTGCAAACAGCAGCCAGAAACCACCACTGGAAAAGCCCGAAAAAATAACCTCGTTCGGGGCAGCTCCAATAGCAATAAAAGATAAAAAACAGCCCAAGGCAGTGACCACTTCGGGCAGCAGACGCGTCGCGAAAAGCGCGACTGCAAGCGCGGAAATAGCAGCGACGCGAGGCAGCAAATCCGCAGCATCCGTTTTGGCCATGACGAAGATTGCAATCACTGCCAAGAACCAAACCACCGCCTGTGAGACGGTGATTTTGGGCCGTACGAAACTTGCGCTTTCGTTCATGGCGTCAGAATGGTCGAGCCTGTAGTCTCGCCACTTTCCAGAGCTTCATGAGCCTGAGCAATGTCGGACAAAGCGAGACGTTGGTTGATATTCACGGCGAGCACCCTGTCTTCCATAAGAAGGAACGTTTCTGGGGCGGAATGCACAAGACTACACGACGCGACATAGTTTGCAAGCGTGGGACGGGTAGAATAGAGCGATCCAACATC
>CALGEE010000339.1 GCA_937881525.1 uncultured Sphingomonadales bacterium
TAAAACCCATATAAGGCATTGAACCGGTCAACCCTCTGTGCCATCTGATCATTCATGATTTCGCCCCATCTTCCATCAGATGAAGATAGCCACGCCAAAATCCACGCACGGCATTTTCATCAAGCCCCATAGGAATGGTCGGGTTGGTAGAATTGTCCAAGTCCATCAAAATCTGTGAGTGTCCGTCTGGTCCCTTTACACCTTCTTGGCAAATTTCTGTGGCCTCGCCATCTTCGAGTGAGACGTAACCGGCCGGTCCGACCATATTGATGCTACGCATTCTTTGTCGCAACATCTCGTCACTATCCTGCTCAAACCCAAAATACGTCCAAATCAGATCGAACTCGTCATTGTTTCTGACAACCATCTGACGCGTTGCCAGCGCATTACCGATCTGTTGTAAAACTACAGATGGAAAGATGGACTGGATACTTAGAGTTATATCGTCTCCCATGTCGGGCCAAATTTCAAGTAACCGGGAGTCTTTGAGATTGACCGCTCCCGGGTCTCGGGAAGCCTCTGTTTGGTGTTTTGCCCCACTGTCATCGTCCGACGGCTTGTGCACCTGGAATGAATTGTGAAAGCCGAACTTCTCGTCGATCTCGCCGACAGATTTCTGGCTTGGTCGCCATATACCAAAAGTAGTATAGAAAAGGTGCAGTAACCCGCCATGATAGCTGTCTCGGCTGTTTTCAGCATATAGCTTCCAATTGCCTTTGATGCGTTGGCCCACAGAACCAATGACCTTGATGGGATGGATCATGATTCTCTCGATTGCAGAACACATGGCGTTTCCAAGAAAGTCTCGCAGCTCTGTCGCGTCTTCGCGGAATGTAGCAAATACCATATCCCCTATGGTGTCGACCCGCAGCGGTGTCATCCTCTGATTCTTGATATCAAATGAATCGGGCATTCCACCTTTGCCGCCTACTCCCCTGCGATAGGGGACGCTGCGCAGCGCACCAGTGGCATCATAGGCCCACTGATGATAAACGCATACAAATGCGCCAGACTCGGCTTTCCCCCGGGAATTTCGACAGACGAGCGCGCCCTTGTGAACGCAGCGGTTTACCCAGACGTGCATGGCTCCATCTTCCCCGCGGCACAGGACTACCGGCGTTTCGCCAATGTGTGTCGTTTTGTATGAATTAGCTTCAGGGACCTCTGCTGCTAGCCCTACATAAGACCAAACAGGCCCGCGAAAAATGCGTTCCTGCTCCTTTTTGAATATTTCTGGATCCGAATAAACGGAATAATCAACATTTTTAGCCGTTGATGTTGTTTTCAAGTCAGGCATAATAATCTTTTTCCACTATAGAAAACTATCAAAATAGAGTTGGTCAGCGGGCACGTTCAAATCGAGTTGCAGCATTTTATTCACCGCTGAAATCATCGCTGGCGGACCGCAGAAATAATAATCGTAATTTAGGGGGTTAATCTGTACTTTTTTGTTTTGGCGAACAACATCATGGATAAAACCCGACTCTGTTCCTTCTGGTCTATTTAAACCGTCGGTGTCTGAGATAGCCTCTACAACAGAGACTCGTTGCGCTAAGCTAGGATAAGCAGACACGAGTTTGTTTGCACATAGGTCCTGAGGCTCGCGGCCGCCGTAAAACAACAGCATCTTCTTTTGTGATGCAGTGGCGGATATGCTGGCTTGCCGCATGATTGAAATAAGTGGAGATATTCCGGATCCCCCACCAATTAGAATAATGTCGCGCGGCGAATTTTCTCGAAGGTAGGACATACCATAAGGACCATCGATTTCTATTTTCTGTCCCGAGACCAGATGTTCAAAAAGGAAAGACGTCGCAGCGCCACCAGGTATGCGTTTGGCGATGAACCTCCATTCACCTTGCTCATTGGGAAGATTGGACATAGAATAGGCGCGAGAACCTTTTACGGTAGGTATATCCAATAATATATATTGCCCGACTAGAAAATCCGCTGGCAAATCGCCTTTGAATGTGAATTCGGCCATATTGTGGGTGATTTGCGTGCATGATACATACCGAAGCGTTTGGCGGCGCGGCGAGACTATTGGTTCATATTGCCTTTCAATTTGTACTTTTATCGTACAATCTCCATCCGGCCTGCTTTGACAGGCGAGGTGGCGACCGCGACGACGCGCTCTTTCGCTGATTCCTTTGGCCTCTGGCCAGAGGTCCTTAATCTCGCCGTTTATCAGTTCAAATTGACAGGAACCACAACCGCCCGAATTGCAGTCATATGGCAATCCAATCCCATTTCGCAGTGCGGCACGCAGAATGGTATCTCCCTTTTCGACAGGAAATTCTACATCTGTACCTTCTACAACAATTTTTTTTGGGTTTGTCATTTCCTCCTCTTTATTGCCCGAACACACCGATCGGGCCTTCTTCCAGATTGATGATGACACTCTTGGTTTGGCTATAGTTGTTCAATGCTTCACTGGCGAACTCGCGCCCAAAGCCACTGCCTTTGTAGCCGCCAATCGGCATGCCACCGATGAAGTTATAATATCGGTTTACCCAAACAGTGCCGGTTTCAAGCGCACGTGCCATCCGGTGAGCGCGAGGAAGATCGCGCGTCCAAAGCCCGCCTCCCAATCCATAGATACTTTCATTGGCCATGCGGATAACATCCGCTTCATCCCTCCAGCCTATAACCGTTGTGACGGGGCCGAAAATCTCTTCCTGAGCAATCCGCATCTCGTTGCGGACATCTGTAAAGATGGTTGGTTTAATAAAAAGCCCATCTGGAAGGCCGTCGACCTCTCTCTTGCCCCCGCCATAGGCCACGGTGGCTCCCTCTGTTTTGCCTATATCTATATAATTTAGAATTTTTTCATATTGCATGCGTGAGGCCTGTGGCCCCAAAACAGTGGTATGTTCCGTTGGATCACCCGAACTGGCGCGCCCAAGCAAATCTTGGAACTTCCCAAGAAACTCATCCATCACGTCTTCATGAACAAAAACCCGACTACCCGCGAGGCATACCTCACCTTTATTAAGCACAGTGGACATCGCAGCTCCTTCTGCGGCCGCGTCTAGATCAGCGTCATTGCACACAATGTTAGCTGATTTCCCTCCTAGCTCCATCGTTTGAGGAATGACGTTGGTCGAGGCATATTGGATCAGCTTCTGTGCGGTTGGTCTGGACCCGGTAAAAGCTACCTTGCGCGTTAATGGGTGCGCCACTAGCGCTTCTCCCACATTCGGACCATATCCGGTCACGAGATTTAGCACACCTGCTGGTAGTAAGTCTGCCATCTCCTTGAAGAACTCTATGACGGAGAGGCATACCGCTTCGGCCGGTTTCAGAACTACCGTGTTGCCTGCAGCGAGTGCTGGTGCAATCTTAGACGCCATCATTATTAGCGGGACATTCCAGGGTATAATCTGTACACACACGCCGAGTGGCTCACGTAGGACTATTCCAAGACCGTTAGGAGCCTCAATCGTTTGCCCATGCAGAAACCATGGAGCACCTGAGAACATCTCGAATTGTTCGACCGCCATTGGAATATCGAAATTCATAGCCTCCATGAATGGCTTACCATTGTCCAACGTGTCCATCATTGCGTAATCTTCAGCACGAGCTTTCAGGCGGCGACCCATTTCATAGATTATCTCCTGACGCTGAGATCGAGACGTTCGTGACCATGCAGGAAAGGCTTTCGCAGCAGCTTCGACAGCGCGCTTTGCGTCAGCGGCATTGGCGGACTGAATCTTAGCAAGGCAATCCCCAGTTGAGGGGTTGATCATGTCAATGGTTTCACCGCTGCTACTTTGCTCCCAAGCACCATCGATGAAAAGTCCATATTCTTTCTGAAATAGCTTTTCAGCAAGTTTAAGGTGCTTTTGGCGGACATCTTCTACGTTTGACATTTTGCACTCTCCTCTAGTGTAATTTCACGGCAATAATCAGATTTGATCAATGTACACCAAGCCATCTTTTATCGTGGCTTCGTAGGTTTTTAGCGGTATCTCACAGGGGAATGCCTCTGGCTCACCAGTTTTGACATCGAAAGCCCCCGAATGAAGCGGGCACTCGATAAGGCCGTCTTCAAAAAAACCGTCTGTGAGCCGTGCGACATTGTGTGTGCATATATTGCTCGTTACATAAATTTTATCGTCGAGATTAAATACAGCAAGTGGAGGCATTCCCTCTTGGTCGATTGGTAGCATGTCACCACTTTGTATATCTGTAACCGCACACAATCTGATCATTCCATTTTTCCACTTTTTTCATATCATCGGGTTGCAAATTGTTGCTTACAACATTTGCACAGTTTAATTCGGTGGTCATCCGTCTCAGCAGACAATCTAACTAGATGAGCTTAGGCAAAAGAATCTTACAATCAATCGCACCTTGTGATAGATATCATCACTGAGAATGATAATAGGCGATGAAGGCAGGTTATGAAAAATATAGATCTGAATCTCTTACGTATCTTCAATGAACTGATCCGCACGGGAAAGGTGGTTGATGCGGCGGAGCATCTCGGAATGACACAGCCCGCTGTCAGCAATGCGTTGAAAAGGCTCCGCAAACACTTTGATGACGAGTTATTTGTCAGAACAAAAAGTGGGATGAAACCGACGGCAATTGCAATTAGGCTCTCTGAACCAATCAGCTATGGACTAGATACAATTGGTCAAGCGATACACAGTCCGGCTAATTTTGATCCGACAATCAGCAAGCGGCATTTTGTGATCGCGGTTGCTGATATCGGAGATATGTATTTCATGCCTAACTTGATCTCACATGCTAGTAAGCATGCGCCTGGCATCTCCTACGAAACGGTACGTAATAACTCGCCGGACCTGCTTGAAATGATGGAAAACGGGCGTGTGGATTTGGCCCTTGGATATCTTCCTCAACTTACAGCCAATTTCTACACCACTCGGTTATTCTTACAAAATTGGGTCCTGACCGCTGCGAAAAATCATCCAATTTTTCACGTTCGAGACGTAAATTTGGAAGCGCTTAATGGTTATTCATGGTTAGGTGTGAGAGCGCATAGGAGCGGTCTTAGTTCTCTGAACGAAAGCCTCGTTGGAAAGGGGTTGGTCAGAAAAATCGATGCCTGGATTCCCAACTACGCCACTGTCGGCCCTTTGTTGGAGGCCAGCGGACTAATAGCGTGTCTTCCCGAACGACTTGCGCAAATTATCACCGCTTCGTACGAACTCAGTTCGTGTCCACTTCCGTTTTCGCTTGAACCACATGCTATAAGCGCGAACTGGCACGCCCGCGTCCACAGCGACCCTGCAATAAAATGGCTTCGCAAAACGGTGAACCTTCTCTTCTCTAACTGAGCAGAGCAGTTGAAACAGATGGTTCTCCAGTACCGACCTAGCAGTTGATCGGAAAAGGCATCTCTGCAGATACATTGAAAACACTGTGCTTTGGCAATCAATAAAATCAGGATAATTTTCGACAAAAGCCAATTTTGTGGAATATTCATCGACCAAATTTAC